>CAZOCA010000434.1:0-3832 GCA_964578105.1 uncultured Pararhizobium sp. | reverse complement strand
TATGCGCGCACTGCCCAAAGGTTTTGACCGGTCAAAATTTGCGGATTCCGTGATTGCCGCCGTCAAGCGGGCGAAATCCATTCCGAAAGAAGACTTGCCAATCGTGCCGCGTCCTCCCCGTCGACCTGAAGGCGCAAGTGCCGTGGTTGAATTGCTGAAAGTCTTGCTGAAACTTGTCTGTGAGCAACATGGTGTCGCTTCAAAAATCATTGCCAATGTGGATGATCTGGAAAAAATCGCGGACAGTGACACAGCGGACGTCGCCGCACTGAAAGGCTGGCGGCGGGAGTTGTTCGGTGAAGCTGCGTTACTGGTGAAAGAAGGAAAACTTGGCTTTGCGCTGTCTCAGCGCAAGAAGGTCATTCTGGTGCCAATCGATACTGAATAAACACTATTTATTGCGTGCCACTTCAAAGGCCATTTTCAGTTCTTCAATGGCTTTAAGTGTGTTTGACAGTTCTTCATTTGTGCGGCCAGCGAACAAATCCTTGAGAGCCTGGCCAAGATTGCTGTAACGCTTCTCGGCCTCTGTCCGGGTTTCATCTGTCAGACTGATGACCCAGCTCCGTCTGTCCGTCGGAGAGTGTGTCCGGTTTATGTGTCCACCCTTTTCCAGTCGGTCCAGCATTGCCGTAACAGAAGCCGTGGTTATACCCAACTTGACTGCGAAGTCTTTTGGATGAAGTTCCGTTTCCTTTAGCGCGTCGATGGCCCGCAATGCGGTTCGATCAATCCCTATGCTGTCTGCAATATACTCATCAAAGCGACCGACTTCTGCATAAAGACCTCGAATCGAGTCGACCAAATCCTGCGGACTCGGCTCTGAACCAATTGACACTGTGATGCCTCCAGTTTATCTAGTCTTTAAACTAACTAGATAGTCTAGGTATATTCTGCAACCCCAGTTTCACAGAACCCGTGTGTTCACAATAGTGATTAAGCCTCGGAATTCAATAGATAATCTGTGGGCAATCTGGTGGCAGAAGAGCTGATTGGAGTGTTTGAATATGACGACAGAATCCGTATATTACGAAATCACTGATACGTCAGTGAAAGTGTCTGAACCGCTTGTAGGCCGGGCCGGCAAAAAGCGGCTCCTGATTTTGAGCGTTGCTACAATAGCACTGTCCGCAGGCTACTCCAGCACTTACGCAGCAGACTTTCTTGTCGACACGCCGACCGTCATCACCAATGGGTCTGCAGCCAACATACTGGATGGCAATGACAGCCTGATCATCACAGGCGATGGTGCTATTACGACCGTACCAAACGACACCTATGGTGTTGAAGCAACCGGCTCATTCAACAGCATCACGAATGGCGGTTCCATAGTCACCAGTGGCGAAAGTAGTAACGGCATTCAAGCAGTCGATCAAACGATCATCAGCAATACTGGAACAATCGAAACGCATGGATTGTTTAGTGAAGGCATAGAGGCAAATGAATACACTACAATCATGAATAGCGGCATCATAATTACAAGGGGTGACGACGCGGCCGCAATTTATCTGCGTGATCACGGCATGGTAATCAACTCCGGGTCGATTATCACCTACGGCAGCGGTGGAGCTGCTGGTATCGATGCCGGCGACGACCACATAGTCATAAATAGCGGCCTGATCGAAACACGCGGCGGCGGCGATGGCGTGAATGTTGGAGCCGACAGCAAGGTCACGAATACGGGTGTTATCAGAGTATATGAAGATAATGGAAGTGCAATTCAACTTGGTGATGACAGCCAGGGTTTCAACAGTGGCGCCATTGTAACTTTCAGTAATGGTGCAAAAGGTATTCGATCCTTTTCAGGCACCATTTTCACAAATAGCGGATCAATTCGAACCTATGGTGACAATGCCCGTGCCATAGATGGCCAAAGTAGCAACACAATCATAAACAGTGGATTGCTGTTTACCGCAGGTCTCAACTCAGCAGCCATTGATACTACCGCCGACAGCACTGTGACAAATTCCGGCAAGATTGTTGCCGCTCAATACAATTCCATTCAGTTCCACAACGGCGGCGGCACATTAAACCTTCTTGCGCCGTCTTTTATTGGCGGAGAAATTGACCTTGATACGGGTGTTGAAATCAACATTACCACCGGTCCATCCCATTCTACCCTCTGGGACTTCAGCACCGGCACCTTGACTGCTGGAGACCCCACGATAGGCGGCACGGTTCCCTGGTTCTACAACAGTTCAACTAAGCAGTTTGCAACATTCGATCCCTCGGTTCTTGCCGCAAAAACTGAAACACTCATCGACCGAACAGCGCTGATCTCGGCGGCGATGCAGCGGCGGCTGGAGCACAGCCAGCAGAGCATGGAAGGTGAAGGCAGCCATGGCCTGGAACAGAATACAGGATCGTTCGACAAGTCCGGTGCATGGCTGCAGGTGATGGCCAGCAAAAGCCAGTATGAGGGTGGCGGGACGACTTTGGACCGCGATATTCAGTTGGGCGGATTTGCGGTCGGGTATGATGCCAATCATGACAAAGACACACGCTTTGGTGTGATGGCAGGCTATATTGACGGCCGTTCAGAAGCTGCCGGCCGTTGGTCAAAATCGTTTGAAAGCAGCAGTTCCGGCCTGTTTGCTGCTGGCTACGGACGTAAAAGCTTTGGCCGGATATTTGTTGATCTGGGCCTGAGTGCGGGCATAGGCACGGACAATGAAACCAAGCGCTTTGTGAATGACAATCTGGCCGCTTTGGGTGAAAGCCATGCAACAGGCGATCCGGGCGTCAGCTTCTGGATCAGTCCCGAGATCGCCATCGGCACCGAAATCAGCACCCTATCCAACTGGACCTTTAATCCATCAGTCAAATTGCGTTATGCCGCTGAATGGTTTGGCGGTTACACCGAAACCGGCCCGTCTGCCGATGCAAACGCCACAGTTGATGATCAGATAATTGCCTTTGGGGAAGCCCGGCTGGAACTTGCCGCTTCTCGGTACGTAACGTTTGGTAATTCTGTCAGTGCGCTGATTACCGCCAGAGGGGGCGCACTTGGACGCACCTCCTTTGGCGAGGATGCCACCATAACTTTGTTGGGTGTCACGCAAGATATTTCTGACTTTTACGAAGACAGTTTTGCAATCTTTGCCGGACTGGATGCCCGCTTCGCGGTGAGCGACAGGCTCAATCTTGATCTGTCCACATCAACCACCCATGGCAATGACATGACAAATGTTCAGGGTGCAGCAGCGCTGGGTGTGGCGTTCTAAAGCCGGGTACTGGTCCATTAACACCTGATTTCAATTCCTCACATGTGGGTTGTGATGTATCTATTGAAGCGGGCATAAGGGCTCCTCTTGTTGATGGGTATTACAGAAACAGCGCTGGTGCGACCCTATGGAGAGACGTTAAGTTTTTCTGGTTCCGATTGAAGCCTGAATCGCAGAACTTATCTCCGCACCTTGTCGAAGGTCTGTTTTGCGCCTTTTCATCTGATAATGAGCGGTAAGGCAGATGGTGCATGGCCGAAGCTGGGTTTTCGTCATCAACGCATGTCTTGTCGGCCAATCCGCATCCATGACCCCATGCTCATGAGTTTGTTGCTTTTACGGGCTGCTGACGCTTGTTTTAAACGTCTGGATCTGCTGAATCACCACTCAACCCGGTTTGAACCGAATTTGCTCCAGAACGTTGCGGTGGTCACTCCAGAACCAGCCCATTTCGGACAAAATTGGCCGCGTATCAGCCAAAGCCCAGACCGAGTGTTTATCCCGGCATGCTCATCTGTATCACTGTCGACGTGTAATCAGTCAGATCATCGGTGGTGTCGTTTCTCCCCGTGATTCTGATCGAGAATTTTGTGAGCAATCAATCGGGG
>CAZOCA010000433.1:0-3832 GCA_964578105.1 uncultured Pararhizobium sp. | reverse complement strand
TCCGCCAACCAGAGCAAACCAGACAAAGCACATGATCGCAGGGATGATCAGCGCGCCCAGAACATATTCGCGAATGGTCCGGCCCTTGGAAATTCGTGCCAGGAAAACGCCTACGAAGGGTGCAAAAGCAATCCACCAGGCCCAATAGAAGATGGTCCAGCCACCTTGCCAGCCGGCCAAGGCATCGCCGGTTTCCGTGCCGTCCTTCGCCCAGACGGTCAAAATATTACCTGGGATCGACAGCAGGTAGTCCCAGATGCCTAGGAAAAAGGTTTGCATTCCAAAGAAGGTAGAACCGAACAGCAGAAAGAAGGCCAATATGAAGAAACTGAGGCCCATATTGATGTTGGAGAGCCATTTGATGCCCTTGCCAACGCCGGACATTGCCGACAAGGTTGAGGCACCCATAATAACGATCAACGCCACGATGATACCAAGGGTAGATGAAGATTTAGTCCCATCTGCCGCTGTTGCATAAAGCCAGTCGCCGACGCCGATCCGGGACAATCCAGAGATGAATTGTTCAACACCAAAGCCCAGCGTCTGCGATACGCCCAACACGGTGGCCACAACCGCAACCACATCAACCGTATGGCCAATCGGTCCAGACAGTTTGTTGCCAAAAATAGGCGTGAGTGCAGACCGGATCGTCAATGGCAGGCCGCGACGATAAGAGAAATAACCAAGTGCGAGGCCTACGATGGCATAGGCTGCCCAAGCTGCAAGTCCCCAATGGGTGAAGGACCAGATATAGGCGTCCCGCACGTTTCCGGCAGTACTGCCTTCCGTAAGCCCCATAATGGTCGCTGGGTTCTTGGCAAAGTGATACATCGGCTCAGCCGTTGCAAACGTCAGCATGCCGATACCAATCCCGGCACCGAACATCATCGAGAACCAGGAAAAATTGGAAAACTCGGGTCTGTCATCATCCAGCCCCAGCCGCAGCCTGCCTGCCGCTGGCCACAGTGCCAACGCAAAACAGAGCACGACAAAAAAGGCCATGGAATAAACATACCAATAGTTGAACGTCGCCAGGAGGATGGTGTTTACCGAACCTAGAACCGAAGCTGCCTGATCCGGAAAAGCAATCGCCCAAAGGATCAATGCACCGACCAGTATTTTGGCCGTGATGGTCACATCTTTAGTGAAGCCACGATAGAAGCCGGAGTTCGAAACGCGAATTGGCAAACTTGTTATAGGTGGTTTTACAGGCATTATTTCTCCCTCGGTCGATAAATCGCCGATACTTGTGATTATGTTGTGTGTGTGGGGGGGTTATTAACCGAAACGCTTGAGATAGCAATGCTTTCGGGGCGTAAGGTCGGCTGGCAGGCTCCCATTGTTCGAATTTGCCAAGGTCCTGATGAACCACAATGAACTGCTTTCTTCAGGATGAATACATCACCTGAATGGCAGCATATAGCCATTCCAAACGCGTTGGCTTGGGCGCATTGGGTTTTGAGCCAGTGTGGTATCTGGTTATGCAAATGAATGGGTTCGCCATGCACAATTGTGCTGGTATTCAGAGTGAATTTGAGTGGTGGTGTTGTTCGGCGGCAACCTTAGATAAGCAATTTGTAGGAAAGAAGCTCAATGTCTGGTTTCGTTATCCATCACTACAATATAATTGACCGCTCACGCGTGGATGAACTGGGTCCTTTAACCCTTCCGATCGCCGAGAAATATGGGGCTGAAATCATTGTCGCAAGTCCCGTCAAGGCACTGGTCGGTCAAACCTATTCTCATATGGTTATCTACCAGCTTGAAAGTTTTGAAGCTGCGTTGAGTTTCTTTCACTCTCCAGAGATGAAGGGCGTTGAAAAGATGCGAGATCAGATCATCAAGGGCTTCGCGGCCGTGGTGCCTGGACACACGGAAACCGCTGATGTGATGAAATCTGGATATTTCGATTGATGTGTAGGTCAGTCGGGTCGGCGCTCATTCTCTTTGGAAAACAGGAGTTTAGCGGCCTCCAAAAGAAACTCATCTTCATAATGTCTGGCAATGAGTGAGACGCCGACGGGGAGCCCATCTACCGTCGCCGCGGGAATCGATATTTCAGGCGCTCGTCCTGCTCCGGCAAAGGATGTGAGGGCCATTGTCCGGTCATAGAAATTCTGGAACTGCGTGGCGCTGGTCATCGATGCTTTGAGTGGAGCTGTCGACGGTGTTGTTGGCGTGCAAACCAGATCATTTGGACCCATGAAGTCCAGGATTCTGGCAAACAGATATTCGCACAGATAGAGCGCTTCATTCAGGGCGGTGCGATCCTGATGCTGTACATTCTGGTAAGCCAATGCAAAGCCCGGACTTAATTCAGCCTCGACTGTGTCGATCCAGCTTCCAACGGTGCTTGCAAATTCCGCTGTTTGCAGAATTCTGAGCGCGCGTTCATTCGCCGCACACAGATCGTAATCATTGCCAAATATATCGTTGGCTGTGATCCTTGATACCGTAACTTCGTGTGCGCGGGAAAATTCAGAAATGCTGTGCTCGACCGCTGCTCGAACAGCAGTGTCGGCAAGATCAAATGCATCTTCCAACAGAAAGATATTCCTGATGCCGTCGAATGGTTTTGGGCAGCTTCGCAACAGAACACGCATTACTTTTTCCAGCACATCAATTGTATTCGCAAACGCGCCCACGGTGCTGACACTGGGCATGAAGGGAAGAACTCCAGCCTCGGAAATACGGTGCAGTGTCGGCCTCATGCCCCAGACGCCACAGAAGCTGGCCGGGACCCTGATGGATCCGGCCGAATCCGTTCCGATTGCAAAGTCGCAAATCCCGCAAGCGACCGCAGAGGCGGACCCGCTGGACGATCCGCCCGGTACGCGATCAGGCGCTCGAGGGTTGATCGGCGTGCCGAAAAGCGTGTTTTCGCCAGTCAGGCTGTAAGTGAATTCATCCGCCACTGTCTTGCCGACACAGCTTGCCCCAGCCCCCAGCAATTGTTCAACGCACAGGGCGTTATGAACCGCGTCCGGGTGTGCGGCTTGCCAGGATTTGCTTCCGTATGAGGTGCGTTTTCCGGCAATTTCGATGTTATCCTTGACCGCGAAAGTCATGCCGTCCAGCGGCCCTGTCCGATATGGGGCAAGTGTGAATGTCTCAACAAAGGCCTGGCTGTCTTGGACACTGTACGCTTTCGATCCCATCAGAGGCTCCTGCAAGTAGTCGTAAAGTTTTGATTGGCTGGACCAAACCTGCCGAAGCGCAATGGGGTCCACATCGGTGCGTGCCGTTGATTGGATTCAAATCGGTAAGAATCCCATAGCATCTTCTGGTAGCGCAGACACCTGTCTTAAACATGGTCATTTCAGGTTGCCGGGGGAGCTTTTTGGAAACAACAGATCTTGGATCTGCATAGACCCTGTTCGATGAGCGCAGGCCTGCCCTGCATCATTCCATTTTGAACCGCAAACAGTCGGAAGATGACTTTGACTAATTTTCGGGAGGGGCGGTAAACACGGCCCAACCGAAAAGGAAAAAATGATGGGCAAATTCTTGTGTCTCGTGGGGGCCGCTTTGATGGCACTCCCGCTCCCTGCAGCTGCGGAACAGCGTGTCGTTTGCACCCTCGCAGTCGATGTTGGAACCGGTGAAACACTGATAGAAGATGGAAGCTGCAACGAACGCATTTCTTCTGCTTCGACCTTCAAGATAGCGATCAGCCTCATGGCATTTGACAGCGGCATTTTCACCGCATCGGATCAACCTGAGTTGCCGTTTCAGGAAGGCTATGCCGACTGGAATCCGAAATGGCGGCAGTCCACCACACCTGAGACCTGGATGCGGGATTCGGTCGTCTGGTACTCGCAACGGGCTACCG
>CAZOCA010000432.1:0-3833 GCA_964578105.1 uncultured Pararhizobium sp. | reverse complement strand
CATTTTTTCACTGCCGATCCGGTGGACGTGGGAAGCGTGGAGATTTGCCTGGTTCGACGCCTGCTCTGGTCTGTCCTGCGAAGGATTGCAGCAGGGGTTTTGGAATTCAGTTGTCATTCTGGTGCCGTCACTCATTGCGTCCATCGCGGTTTCGATGATCACGGGTTATGCGCTTGCAATATGGGACATCAAATGGGCCGGACCGTTCCTTTTTCTTCTGTTTCTCACCGCTTTCGTGCCGTTCCAAATCATCATGTATCCGCTGATCCGGCTAACGGTCATGATGGGAATATACGGTTCAACCACAGCGATTGCGTTTGTGCATACGGTTCTGGCAATGCCTGTGCTGACCTTGATATTCCGGAACTTTTACAAGGATATTCCCTCCGATATTATAAAAGCGGCCATCATGGACTCAGGTTCGTTCTGGCGGATATTTATCGAAATTATCCTGCCGCTTTCCGGCAACATCCTCATCGTTGTGTTGATCCTGCAGATCACATCGATCTGGAATGACTATCTGGTTGGCGTCACATTTGGCGGGCTGGGCACCAAGCCGATGACTGTGCACCTGGCCAATATGGTGACCGTTTCAACTGGAACCGTTTCCTACAATGTCAACATGGCCGCGGCCTTGCTGACCGCAATTCCTCCACTCGTGATCTATTTCGTTTTGGGCAAATTTTTTGTCCAGGGCATCGCCGCTGGCGCAATCAAAGGGTAAGTTCTTATGCCGCGTGTTTCATTTGAACACATCGTCAAGCGCTATGGTGCGGTTACGGTCCTTGATGGGCTGAACCTTGATGTGGAAGATGGCGACTTCCTTGTGCTGCTTGGACCCTCTGGCTGTGGCAAATCCACTTTACTGAACTTGATTGCAGGTCTGCAGGACGTTTCCTCCGGCCGCATCATGATCGGTGAGAGGGACGTAACAGAGTTGGACCCAAAGGATCGTGGTCTGTCGATGGTGTTCCAGTCCTACGCGCTTTATCCCACCAAAAGCGTTGAAGGAAACCTACGGTTCGGTCTCGCTGCCCGAAAACTGCCCAAAGAAGAAGCCGATAAAAGAATCCAGTGGGCGGCTGACCTGTTGCAGCTTCAACCTTTGATGCGGCGCAAACCCTCAGAACTTTCAGGCGGCCAGCGCCAACGGGTTGCCATTGGACGGGCCTTGGTAAAGCACGCCGATGTCTTGTTGTTTGACGAGCCACTGTCCAATCTTGATGCAAAACTGCGCACCGAGATGCGCCTTGAGATCAAAAAGCTTCACGACACACTGAACCCAACCATCATCTATGTGACTCACGATCAGATTGAAGCCATGACGATGGCCACCAAAATCGCGATCATGCAGGATGGCGAGATACAACAATTTGGCACGCCAGATGACGTCTACGAGAATCCCGCGAACCTTTTTGTCGCAAGTTTCATCGGTTCTCCTGCAATGAATCTTTCGCCAGCAAGGCTGGAATTGAAGGCCGATAACGCAACCGCGATCTTTGAAGATGGCACCCAGCTTTCACTTGTCGGCGCGACGTTCGATCAGGAGGTGCAGGCGGGGAGAGACATCATGGTCGGCATGCGCCCCGAGCACTTCATCATGGATGCCACTGGAACCGCTGACGGCCACTCAATGCTGCAGCTGCCCGTCATCATGGTTGAACGCACGGGGTCTGATGCGCTGATCTCACTTGATTTCGTTGGCGAACATCTGTTCGTCCGCGCCGAGCCCGACAGGGCCGCAAGAACGAAGACCGGTGAAACGGTCTCTGTCCACTACCCAACAGCCAAACTGAACTTGTTCGATGCCCAAACCGGGCTGAGACTTTGAACAGATATCTGGGAAGGAATATTATGAAACACGTAACAAATTATCTAAGTGCCGCGCTCATGCTCGGAGCGTCAACAATGGCCGTGCAGGCTGAGGATCTCGTCGTCTTTCAGCAGTGGTCATCACCAGCTGAAGTTGCAGCGCTGAAGGTTCTGCATGAAGCAGTGTCTGCGGAGGGCATCAACTGGATTGATATTACGATCCCGCATGACACAGGTTCCAGCGTTAGTTTGCTGAACCTTGTCGTTGGCGGCCAGCCACCCAACATTTTTTCAGAAAATAACACCGGTGTGTACCGCGATTTGACCGGAATGGGGCTTGGTCGCGATCTGAGAGAAGCCTTTGCCGAGTCTGGTGCGCTCGAGCATTTTTCAGATGCGGTCACCAAAGCAATCACCATTGACGGTGAGATCCGCAAAATGCCGCTCGGCGTGCACATCGACGGGATGCTTTATTACAATCAGGAAGTTGCTGCTGCTGCGGACATTGATCCCAATGACTGGTCATCGCTTGACGAGATGTATGCAGATTTCGAGAAAATCCGTGCAGCGGGTTACACCCCTCTGGCAGTTGGCGCGCAGAAATGGCAGATCGGTTATCTGATGCATGCCATGATGGCGACGGTCGCAGGCCCGGAGATCTATAATAAGGTCTACGGCGGAGAGCCCGATCCTTCAGCTCTTGCAAGCGCCGAAGTTCGCAGCGTTTTTGAATGGCTGCGTAAATTCCAACAAGCCGCTGATGAAGGATCTGTAAACCGCGATTGGAACATGACAACCAACGAAGTCATCACCGGCAAGGCTCTCATGCAAATACATGGTGACTGGATGAAAGGGGAGTGGCGGGCTGCCGGCAAAGAAGCAGGCACCGATTTTGGTTGTATCCCAGTTCCCGGCTATAAAGCCGTTGCTGTGACCGTTGATGGATGGGGCGCTTTGGGTGGGCAATCAGCTGAAAAAGACGCCGCCCAGATCCTGTTTGCGCAAACGGTCACCGATGCTGCCGTCAATGCCGCTTTTGCCAATGTCAAAGGCGCAACGCCTGTACGAGATGATGTGCCGGTTGATGGGCTCGATGCCTGTTCAAAGCGTGTCATCGCTTTGCTCGGTGACAATGACCGTCAGGTCAACAACCCATCCGTGACCGTGGACTCAGATTGGTCCAATGCGGTCTGGGAAGTTGCTTTCAACTATTGGTCCGATCCAGCGATGTCAGTCGATGATGCGGTCGCTGCATTGGAGGCACAATACGACGTGATCCTGAACTAAACCTCCCCCCAAGATGCTGGCCCGCGCCTTTTAAAGTCGCGGGCCAGATTCCACAAAATTCTGAAAAGGCAGTTGATATGGATTCCCGGCTTCTGGACGAAGACGCAGTGATGCAAATCTGTTTTGTGACCCATGATGCACTTGCCTCGGCTACGTGGTTCTCGGACCTGACAGGAAAACCGATCCCCGCTGAAGGTGGTGCCGCTGATCCAAAGGAAGCAAAGGCAATGTACAACGGCGCACCGGCCACTGTTGGCTGCAAAATCCGTATGTTCGCTTTTGGCAATATCGATGTTGAATTCCTTGAACCGGGTCCGGAGAAAAGCGCATGGCGCGACCTGTTGGAAGAAAAAGGCCCTGGCTGTCATCACATTGCTTTTCGGACCCGCAATCTTACCAAACGCAACGACTATCTCGAAGGAAAGGGCCACGCATTATTGCAACGTGGAGAGTTTGACGGCGGTCATGGCCGGTATGCCTATTATGACACGGTCAAAGAGCTTGGCGTGATGGTTGAGCTTTTGGAGTTCAACAAAGACATGGAGGTGCAGCCATGACCGTCTCGCGCTACCCGATTGCCTATCAGCTTTACTCGTCACGCAATTTCCCGCCACTTCAAGCGCAGCTGCCACATCTCAAAGCGATGGGATATGATGCGATCGAGCCCTGGTTGCCAGCCTATGAGGAAAACCCGGCCCATTTCCGAAAGGCATTGGATGACAATGGTTTGGATT
>CAZOCA010000431.1:0-3861 GCA_964578105.1 uncultured Pararhizobium sp. | reverse complement strand
CGGTCAGATGGCATGCTGCTGATGCTCTTTGAATCCAGGCCTGAGGCTGCTCGGGTTCTGACCCGTGTCATTGATCTTGTCGCTGGAATTTTCATGGCGCTGATCGCATGGACCATGTGGCCCGAATTCATCGAGTCCTTCGAGACTTGTCATTTCTTCACGCCGCCAGAATTTGGACCAGAGCCGACAGGCGAATTCCTGGCCGACATGTCTGCTGCATTCGGACGGTGTGAATATTCCGGAACACCGGGCATTTTTACTGCGCCCTGGTGGCCGATAAAACTCGCAATTTGTTTTAGCGTTACGCTGTGCACGATCATCTTCTTCATGAAGGCATTGATTGGAAGCAAGGGTGATGATCTGTTTAATATTGGAGATCGCCCGGCATGACGAACCCAACCCATCTGGCGGATCAATATGTCTCCCGTTGAAATCGGCTCACTTTCAGTTCTGGCCATTGTCGTGCTCGTTTATATTGGCATGTATATTCCGGTTGCGCTCGGGTTGGTGTCATTTGTCTCCATCTGGCTGATCAGCGGAAAATCCATTCTGGCTTTCAACTTCCTGAAAATTGCCGTTGGCGATGGTGTTGCAGAATATGAATTCGCTACCATTCCGCTGTTCACTGTCATGGGACTTTTGGTCTCTCGAGCAGGTTTGGGGACCGATATTTACACGGTTATGAATCGTGGTTTCAGGCGCGTTACCGGCGGTATCGGCATGGCAACGGTGGGCGCAAATGCTGTGTTTGCCGCCGTCACTGGATCTTCGATTGCTTCAGCCTCGGTCTTCACGAAGATTTCCGTCCCCGAAATGCTGAGACTGAATTACAATCCGCGTTTCGCTGTAGGCGTTGTTGCCGGGTCATCCGTGCTTGGCATGATCATCCCGCCAAGCGCGATGCTGATCATCTACTCATTTGTTGCCGAGCAATCGGTTGGCGAAATGTTCATTGCGGGCATTATTCCAGGCTTGATTCTGACCGCAGCCTATATTGCCGGTATTTTGGCGGCCGGTCGCTTCTGGCCCAAATTTTTGGGTGTGGGGGCTGGTGTTACAGAAGATATTCCTCTGAGTACCTATGAACTGTTGGAAAAAACGGTTCCTATTGTCAGCCTGATCGTCATCGTGTTGGGCGGTATCTATACCGGGTGGTTGACGCCTGTTGAAGCCGGTGCTGCCGGCGCACTGGTGGCGCTGCTGATTGCTGTAGTTCGCCGCAGAATGACGTGGAAATCCCTTTGGGCGACAGCCATCGAAACAGGGCATATCACGGCTTCCATTCTGTTCCTGATTACAATGGCATCACTCTACAGCCGCATGCTTGGCTATGCCGGTCTGCCAAATGAACTCGACAATCTGCTGCAGACTTATGATCTGGGTTTTGCCGAAATCATGATCATCTATGTGATCCTGATGCTCTTTTTGGGCACATTGCTGGATACAGCTTCCATTATCCTGATCGTGGTTCCGCTGTTCATCACCTTGATGGAATCCATGGGGTTGAGCCTCATCTGGTTCGGCATCGTAACAGTGATTGGCGCGGAAATCGGTCTGCTGACACCACCTTTGGGAATTTCCTGCTTTGTGATCAAAGCCACACTAAACAATCCAAAGATCAGTCTGAAGGACGTATTCATGGGGGCGTTCCCCTTCGCAGTTATCATGCTGTTGGTGCTCATCCTTCTCATCCGTTATCCGATCCTCTCAACCGGATTGCTCGGCTGATCAAAATTCCAGATACGAGGGCTAACAAATGCGTACAGTTTCAAAAGACAACATCACACAGGCGTTTCTGGATTATTGCAGTGACGATACGGAACCGCGAGTGCGTTTCGTTTTGGAAAAGCTGGTCAGCCATCTGCACGATTTTGTGCGCGAGACGAACCTCACTCACGCCGAGTGGCGCAAGGGTCTGGAGCTGCTTGAAAAAACCGGAGATATGACCGATCCGGAACGCAATGAATTCGTTCTTATGTCAGACGTGCTCGGCTTGTCTTCTCTGGTTGATATGGTCAATTCACCAGATGAAGGCACACCTTCAAGTGTGCTTGGGCCGTTCCATATTCTGGGCGCACCAGACCTGCCTGTCGGTGGTGACATGAAACAGGACAATGACGGTGCAGCCGTTATTGTGAAAGGCCATGTGCGCAACCCGGATGGTGAGCCAATCAAGGGTGCCGAAATCGAGATATGGCAAACCGCCGACAATGGCCTTTATTCCAATCAGGATAACAAACAAACAGAGTATAATCTGCGCGGTCACATTATGGTCGGCGATGATGGTCTGTATCAGTTCTCCACAATTCGGCCGGCACCTTATACTGTGCCTGGTGATGGTCCGGTTGGCGAATTGCTGCGCGCAACAGGGCGTCACCCATGGCGCCCGTCTCACCTGCATTTCATCATCACAGCCCCTGGCTACCGCAGCCTTGTGACAGAAGTATTCCCAAGCGATGACGAATATCTGGATGAAGACGCTGTGTTCGGTGTGCGCGAGCAGCTTGTGATGGAATATGTTGAACAAAACGATGTGACTGCCATCCCTGATGGGATGGAGATCGCGGAGCGATTACAGGCACCATTCTTCACGGTTGATTTTGACTTTGTTCTGGCCAAAGAAGCGTAAACAGGTCCACTCACTTCTATCAGCTGGACGGCTTAGTAAGCGTCCAGCTGATCTTTCAGGAAGTCGCCGGTGTTGACGTAGTGGCTGACCAGCAATTGTGCAGCCAGATCGGCATCACGTGCCAGCACTGCATCGCAGATGGCGCCATGTTCGGCGGTTACATCCCGTGAGGGATAGGCCTGTATCCCGGATAATTGGCGATACCGAATGTTCTGATCATACAGTTGGTCACAAAATTTCATCAACATGGTTGAATCGCATGCCGAAATCAGCGTCACATGGAAGTGCTTGTGGCGCACTTCCCATTCCGCATTGGCAACGAAATGATCATCCGCCGCAGAACGCGGAACACGGGATAACCGATAGGCAGCCAGCACAACCTGCTCTTCCCAACTTGCATTGCCATGAGCAATGGATTCTCTCAGAGCACGTTCTTCAAGCCAGCAACGGGTTTTGAGCAACTCGTCAAATTCTTTTGCGCTGACAGTTGCGACACGAAAGCCGCGCTGATCAATGCGCTCTACGAAATGATCTGAGGTCAAAAGGCTCAGCGCCTCTCGAATCGGGCTGGTGCCGACATCGTAGAGCTGCCGTAATTCTTCAATCTTGAGCTTCTGTCCAGGGATCAAAACACCGGCAATGATATCAGCCCTCAACCTGGCATAGGCGCGGCTGGTCATGGAGGCCCGGCTAGATGTCTCCTTGTCCGACATATCAGACAGACCGAAATCGTCGACTGATTCAGGCATCATAAGCTCGGTGTCTTCCTGTTTCATCAAAAGTCCAATCTTCAGCGGAAAACATGTATTTCCAAGCCTGACGATGTGTATTCAGAACCCTTAGTCTATCCTGTTTTCCAAGTCCCTGTCTTCATAACGTAGCCCAAAATCGAATTAATCGTATCTTGGAAAACCAAGATAGTGGAAATAATATCGATTTTTTTAACGATGGCAAATTTTACGATCTGCATCAAAGCGAACTTCGATCAGCGCCAATTAGTTCGAATACCCAAAAAAAATATAATAATTTCAACTGATTATGGTGTTTTTGTCGCAGATGTTATGATTTCCAGGCTCAAAAAAATCATTGGTTTTAGTGAAGAATAATATTGATATTTCTTGTTAAAAATATAAAATATAGACAAGTTGGGTTTGTTTCTTGCTTTTGCAGGCGCAGATAGACACCCTTTCACGATAGCTTTGGAGAGAGAACATGCGCGAAAACCATTTTGA
>CAZOCA010000430.1:0-3875 GCA_964578105.1 uncultured Pararhizobium sp. | reverse complement strand
ATACAAGGCGTTCATTCAGGCCTCGATTGCTTCGGGTGAAACCCCGAACATGTTCAGCTGGTGGACCGGCGCAACATTTGCAGAGCTCGTCGGGACAGGGCAGATCGCCCCGCTGGATGAGCTGTGGGCTGAAATGAACGATAGCGGCGGCTACAGCGCATCGGCCAAGGACTTGTTCATGGTCGATGGCAAGCCATACGCAGTGCCGATGGTTCTGGCGCGCTGGGTTGTGATGTATAACAAACCACTTTTTGCAGAACTGGGCCTGTCTGAGCCGACGACCTGGGACGAGCTGAATGGCGCTGCAGAAGCGATCAAGGCTGCTGGGCACACCCCATTCCTGGCAACGGTTCAGGAAGGCTGGCGCGGTTTCATCTGGTTTCAGGAATTGCTTCTGCGCTTGCATCCCGAAGCCTATAACGGTCTCAATGACGGCTCGATCGCCTATGATAGCGATGAGGTCCGTAACGTCTTCCAGACCTGGTCGGACATGTATGCCAAGGGCTGGTTCTCGGACGCACGCTCAACCGAAGAGGTCAACGACTATGCACGTGGTGACGGCGCTATGTATCTGATCGGTGAGTGGGCATATGGCCTGATCACGGCAGCCGGCGTTGCCAGCGATGACATTGGTGTATTCATAATGCCCAATGCAGCAGATGGTGGCGACAATGCCGTCATCGTCGAAGGTGGGCCGATCGTTGTCTCCACGGCCGGTGCAGCGGATGCCGATACGATGGCGGCCCTGCGCTTTTGGGTTTCGACAGAAGGCGCCAACACATGGGGTGAAGCTTCGGGGAACTATGTCGGCAATGATTTAGCCAATGCTCCGAACGCAGTCGTTTCAAAGGTCAATGCTGACATTGCTGCCTCGAACGCAGGTGCGTATCTGCGTTGGTGGGAAGCTGTTGCACCTGATCTTCAGGGTGAACTGGTTGCTGAAATGAACCGCTTCATGCTGGACCCAACCATGGAAGTAGCAGAGGAAGTTATGGCAACCATGCAGTCACTGAATGCTGCCTATTGGGCTGAGCAATAAGGCTGGATAAGACAATGGACCGCGCCGCAAAAGACAAAGCGCTTCTTGAGCGTATCGGGATGGATAAAATCGCCCGTAAGGAACGTGCAAGGCGGCGCGGTCAACTTGGGCTGGGGCTGATCTTTATGTCCCCGGCTCTCCTTTTGGTCGTCGGAGTTTTGTTGGCACCCGTGGGTTACAACATCTGGCTAAGCTTCACCAAATGGAAGAAATTCAAGGGCTTCGGTGAATATGCCGGAGTGTCCAATTACGAAAAAATGGCGTCCAATCCATTCTTTACCGACGCCCTTGTTAATACGGCAATATGGGTCGGTGCATCGATTGTTTTCCCCATCGCGCTGGGACTTGGAATGGCGATGTTCCTTCGCAATATGCGGGGGGCTGAGACTTTTAAAAACATTGTATTTATTCCCCGCATACTCGCCCCCACTGCAGTGGGGGTTTTGTGGTTTTATGTTTATGCGCCTGACGGGCTGCTTAATCGCGGATTATCCCTTGTCTCTGGCCTGGATGTCAGCATAGGCTGGCTCTATCAAAGCGAGACCGTCACACCGGCGATCATTGCCACATTTGTATGGCAAACCGCTGGACTGGTCATGGTGCTCCTGCTTCTTGGATTGGCGGCGATCCCGCGTGATCCAATCGAGGCGGCACATATTGACGGTGCTACACCGTGGCAGGTGTTTCGCTACATCACTCTGCCGCTCTTAACGCCGACCCTCCTGATGGTTACGATCCTATCTGTTCTGGCCGGTTTCACCGTGTTTGATCTTCTGTGGGTTATGGGGGCCAACTATCCCGGTCAACGCAGCCTCGCGCTGGCTGTGTTCATGTATTTTGAAGCCTTCCAGAAAGGCAGTTGGGCGTTCGGTTCAGCAGTCGCTGTGGTGATTGGATTGGTCGTGCTGAGCGTTACCTGGGTTCAGACCGTGCTGCAATCACGTGTAGACAGGATGGTACGCTGATGGCTGTTGATCTGAGTACACTGGATTTCGACGCAATCAGGAAACATGAGAACGCCCGCCACAGGGGCGCGAACTGGAAGCTTGTCGCCGCCGTTGCTTTTTCTCTTTTATGGATTGTCCCGTTCTATTATCTGGCGATTTCCATATTCAAATCGAACACCGAATACGCATTGAATCCGCCATTGTCTCTGCCGCAGGGGTTTGCCCCCATCCTCGAAAACGCCCGTCAGGCATGGGAGTTGGGCAACATGGGTCAGGCAATGATGAATTCGGCCTTTTATGGTGTATTTGGCGCAGGTGCTGCGGTTTTCTTCGCCGCCATGGCAGCGTTTGCGATCGCTCGCATCGATATTCCCTGGCGTACAACATGGTTCATGTTGATTTTTGCCGGCACTGTGTTTCCGTTCCAGATGTATCTGATCCCATTGTTTTTTGGATACCAGAAACTTGGGATCCTGAATTCACATATCGGCATGTTGTTGTTCTACACCGCAATCTGTGTGCCCTTTCCAACCCTGGTGCTTCGTAACTTCATGTCTGGCCTGTCGCGTGAAATGGACGAGGCTGCGCGCATGGATGGCGCCAGTGAGTTCACCGTATTTTTCCGCATCGTCCTGCCAAACACAATTGGACCAATGACAGCAGTGTTCCTGTTACAATTCACCTGGATCTGGAACGATATGTTGTTTTCCACAGTGCTTGGCAACCGGCTTGAAACACGGTCTATCATGAACGCACTGCTGGTCTTTCAGGGCAGCTATTCCTCAACCGGGCCAAATGTCGTCCTGACGGCGGCACTTCTGGCAAGTATTCCAAGCCTGGCGCTTTTCTTTTTGTTGCGGCGTCATTTTATGGAAGGTTTACAGGTTCAACAATCGTGAGAATGAGAGCAACATCTTTGGCTTCCCCATACAAAACCGTATCCGAGCGCTCCATGCCTCTTGCAAAACAAGTGTTCGACGCATTGCACCTGCAAATCCTGACGTTTGAGTTGAAACCGTATCAGATGCTGTCAGAGGCGTCGGTATCGGAAATGCTGGGCGTCAGTCGGACACCAGCACGCGAAGCACTTGCCCGCTTGGCCGAAAAGCGTTTTGTTGATGTTCTGCCGCAACGCGGATCGCAAGTTGCGCCGCTTCGGAACGCAGATCTGGAAACCTCTCAATTCATGCGTGAAGCCCTGGAAATCGGGCTTCTTCGCCGAGCTATGGGCTCCGAACGGCGCGCAGATTTGGTGCGGAGTTTGCGCAAAGAGATTACGTTGCAAAGGACCTATACCCGGTTCGACGACAAGGCCAGTTTTTACATATCAGACGAGACGTTTCACGGGCTGATCGCAGAATATGCCGGGCTATCTCACGTGTTGCCGGAAATCCTGCGCATGAAAGACCACATGGACCGTTTCCGCCATCTGATGGTGTCCGGAGTTGATGATTTGAACGTCGTCGTGGATCAGCATGTCGACATTGCAGATGCAATCGAAGCGGGCGACGATGAACTTGCCGAGAAGCAAATGCTGACGCATCTGCGCCGCATCCTTCATTACGTCGATGAAGCACGTCAGCGCTTTCCTGAATATTTTGAAGTCAGTGCCGCTGATAATCGGGCCATAAGGTAACGCCAAAGATGCTTGGAACAGTGCGCGATGGAGTCGGTGAAAGCCCATTGCGGGATGCCGGGAATCTGCCGACAGCTTTGGCGTTGTGCTGCAATGGTGGCGTTGTACTGGTGGTTCAAACTGATATCCGCGGACAAAATGAAAGCTGGTTTGCCGGATGACGCAGAAAAATATGACTCTTGAAGATCGTTGCAAGGAACTGGTGGTCGAGCTTGGACTTGGCACATCAGACGAAGTAACCTCAGCGCAGCCA
>CAZOCA010000429.1:0-3877 GCA_964578105.1 uncultured Pararhizobium sp. | reverse complement strand
TGTCTATCCAGTGAAGGGTTATTCAATCACGGTCAACTTGCCCGATGAGCAAAGCCAGCAAGCAGCGCCATGGACGTCGATTCTCGACGATGAGGCAAAAATTGTGACCAGCCGTTTGGGCAAAGATCGTTTTCGCGTTGCAGGGACGGCAGAGTTTTCTGGCTATAACAAAGATATCAAAGACAACAGAATTCGGCCCCTGACGAAATGGTGCGAGCATCTGTTTCCCACCATGTCCACCGAACAGGTCGTACCGTGGGCAGGACTTCGCCCCATGATGCCAAACATGATGCCGCGCGTGGGCGCTGGAAAGAGCAAGGGCGTTTACTACAATACGGGTCATGGACATCTGGGCTGGACCTTATCTGCTGCAACCGCTGATATCGTAGCCGCAAAAATTGAAGCAGATTATTCACCAACCATTATCTCTCAGTTGAAAAAAGCAGCCTGAAACGCCCCACAAAAACCCCCTTCACCGTAATGTGAGTTTTCAGTGAAGGGACATAGGAATAGATTTGATGGGAAATGAGGTTTGATTTTATGCATAAGACACATTTGTCACGGCGTTCCGTGCTCGCATTATCAACAGCCATGCTTGCTGGATCAGTGACAGGCGGCGCGCGCGCTAAACAAAGTGCCAAGCCACTTTTGGGCGTTGTCGAGTTGTTCACCAGCCAGGGGTGCAGCTCATGCCCACCAGCGGATGCGGCCTTGCAGCAGTTCATAGAACGCGATGATGTGTTGGCTTTGGCATTCCATGTAGATTACTGGGATTATCTGGGCTGGAAAGACACGCTCGCGAGTCCGGAAAACACTGAGAGGCAATATGCCTATGCAAAGACGTTTAATTCTCGCACAGTCTACACGCCCCAGGCTGTCGTGAATGGTCGCGAGCACTTAAACGGTGCAAAGGGCAGTGTAATTGCAGCAAAACTGGGCACGTATGCGGGACAAGGCCAGGGCCTAACCGTCCGTGTGGGCTTGTCTTTAGAGGGCACGCGGATCCAGGTAAGCGTCGATCAGGGCTCGGTGCCCGAAGGCCGCGATGTCAAGATTGTACTTGTTTACTATCGCGACTCCTCGACGATAGATATAAAGCGCGGCGAAAACAAAGGGCGGGAGATCACCTATCGCAACACCGTGACCAATGCCCAGACACTGGGTATGTGGGACGGACAGAAAATGGCAATTGAAATTCCAAAGGATGAGATCGAGGGGCATGATGCAAATGGCTGCGCCATCTTGCTGCAGGCAACCTCTGCGAGCGGTACACCGGGCGCAATTCTGGGCGCAGCCATTCTTCCCCGTAACAGCAGCTGAATAAGGGCAAGAAGCGAATAAAAGACCGGCTCAATGCAGCATCGGGGGGCTGGGGGCTAGAGGTTTCCTATCTGCACCAAACCGGTCTTTGCGACACCCAGTTCCAGGGGTGGCTGGGTATGCGTAAGCTGATATGCCCGATCGGGCTTGAATACGAACAGTACCAGCACCGGTAAAACTGGTTCCCAATCAGGGCGACGCCTTGGCGAAAAAGAGGCGAAAAAATGGCGCTCCATCACGCTTGTGCCGTCGATGTTTGATTTTGTGAGATCGGCGTTAGGGTTTTGTTTACCCAATAAATCACCAAAATTTCAGTCGATTTCATGCTTTGGGCTTGCACCAAATGATATTTCCGGCAACGATTGCTCATCAATTTCACAGTGGAGCACAACATTAGTTTTTCGTCGAACGCAAAACCCAACCACAGCAACGTCGTTTCGCTTTCGGAAATTCGTCATAAGTCTGTTCCCGAAACCGTCAAATTTGACCGGCCTGAACTGGACCTGATCCTTCGAACGTACTCGTTCATGGTTGCCGGTGGCGAATGGCGTGACTACGCTATCGATCATATGCCTGAAAAAGCTGTGTTTTCGGTATTCAGACGCACCTCTGAAATGCCACTATATCGTATTGAAAAAGACCCCAAACTGGCTCGAAAGCAAGGTGCCTACTCAGTTATTGCTGCATCCGGGATGATTGTTAAGCGAGGCCACGATCTACCAACTGTTTTGAAGGTTTTTGACAAGGCAATCAAGCTGGTACAGTCCGATTAATGGCCAGGCGGATATAGCGTACCTGGATAGGTGTTTGGATCAGGATCCGTTTCGGCGCCTTCGCCCAAAGTCAGCTGCATGAGAATTGAATCAAGCCACTTGCCGTGCTTGAAGCCGGTTGCGGGTAGTTTCCCGACATTCTCAAAACCAAGCGCCTCATGCAGCTTGATTGAAGCCATATGATCTGCACCGCCAATAACCCCTATCATTTGCCTGAATCCCAGCGCTTCACAGCGCGCAATGATTATTTGCATTAGTTTTTTACCGATGCCCAAGCCACGCGCATTTTTGCTTATATAAACCGAATTTTCGCATGACCAGCGATAGGCAGGCCGGGTGCGATAGGAACTCGCATAAGCATAGCCCAACAAATCATCATCTTCATTCAAACAGACAATATAGGGATAACCCGCATCTGTGATGTTTCGCATGCGTAACAGCATGTCAGATTGCTTCGGTGGATCGAGCTCAAAACTGGCCGTGCCATGCAATACAGCCTCACGATAAATATCTGCGATCGCGCCCATATCGCCTGGCAATACATCGCGAATAACTAGGTCTGCCATTTGCCCACTCCATATTCAGAACGATTGGATAAACTGAACTGCTCGTTCTGAAATCAAAAAAGGCGGCCCAAAGGCCGCCTAATATATACAATTACATCCAGTCAATCACTCGCGATTGCCGAGGAAATAAAGCAGGAACTGGAACATATTGATGAAATCCAGATAAAGCGACAGCGCTCCCATCGTTGCTTTCTTCGACATTGTCTCGCCGCTATCAGCCTCGAAATACATCGATTTGATTTTCTGAGTGTCGTAAGCTGTCAGACCAGCAAAGATCAGTACACCAAGGCCTGAAATCACAAACTGCATCATTGATGACTGCAGGAACAGGTTCACAATCATCGCGAGAATTATACCGATCAAACCCATGAAGAGAAAAGATCCCATCGCGGTCAGATCACGCTTGGTGCTGTACCCATAAAGTGAAAGTGCACCAAACGCCGTTGCGGTGATGAAGAATGTCTGGACAATCGACGCTGATGTATAAACCAGGAAGATTGAAGACAAAGATACGCCAATCAAGGCAGCAAACGCCCAGAATATAGCGCTAGCGGTTGAAGCTTGTATGCGTTCGATACGGAAACCCATAAAGAACACCAGCCCAAGCGGTGCAAGCATGACGATCCAGCGGAGCGGCGAGCCGTAAAGCAATGAGCCGATATTAGTCAGCATTTTGCCATTCCCAAGCACAGCAGTCGCTGCAGAGGGATCATTTGTTGTTGCTAATGATACCGTGCCAAGTGCGGCCAATGCGGTGATCACCAGACCACCAGCCATCATATTGTACACGCGAATCATGTAGGCCCGCAGACCAGCATCAATGCTGGCGTCAAAGCGAGCATCCGCCGGTGCGGCAGTTCGAGAAAAACGTGGTTCAGCCATTATAGACCTCTTTAGTTGCAAAACGTCCCGTCGGGTGTCCGAATTCAAATAATCATGAATTCGCGGCGCCGCTGGCGGGACACCAGCATGCCTGCGTTTAATATGTGAGCACATTGGTACAAAAACAAGACCAATTGACTCAACAATCGCGCAAAAATAGCCACCTATCGTGCCTTTTTTGAAGCAAATCCATTCATTCGTTAACGAAACTGGCCATTCCGTTAACAATTAGAGGTTTCGCAACACCGGCGCCGCTTTTTGTCCCAACACGCGCCAGGTTCCCGCCAAGCCAAATCCAACGGTACAAACGAGCGCAATAAGCACAGTGCCGATCGC
>CAZOCA010000428.1:0-3896 GCA_964578105.1 uncultured Pararhizobium sp. | reverse complement strand
GAGGATAAGAAGACCACCCAACATTGGAAAGTCTCCCTTGGAACTCGTTATCTCAATCGTATTGCCGGTCTTTGGTCTGATCGGTCTTGGCTGGCTATCGGCTCACAGCGGCTATCTGAAAATGGCAACTGGCGATGGATTGATTGATTTCGTCTTTCGCATTGGCATTCCCCTACTGATCTTTCGCACCATTGCCTCTGCAGATTTTACCGGCGTGCAACCCTGGAGCCTCTGGGCAAGTTACTTTTCGGGGGTTCTAATTGCGTGGGTGCTTGGGACGCTGGTCATTCGCCGGGTTTTTCTGCGCGATGCGCGTGCAGGTGTTGTCGGCGGTGTCTCGTCGGCCTTTTCCAACACGGTTCTCATTGGCATTCCCCTGATATTGCGGGCTTATGATGATGAAGGTGCCGCAGCGATTTTCCTTCTGATCTCAATTCATCTGCCATTGATGATGCTGACCTGCACCCTGTTGCAGCAGCGTGCCATGCGGCTGGATGGTCTGTTGGACACAGAGACGGGCATTGCAGAGACTTTGAAAGTTGTGGTGCTGGGTCTTGTCAAAAATCCAATCATCGTGGGTATTGTCGTTGGGGGCATATGGTACCTGCTTGGCCTGCCGCTCACTGGCCTGCCCAAAACCCTGATCGGTTATCTGGCCGATGTGGCCGGAGCCCTGGCCCTGTTTGCCATGGGCATGCAGCTCCGACGTTACGAGGTTTCTGGCAATGTGCTGCCCGCCATTTATCTGTCGATCATCAAATTGAGCGTGATGCCCGCCATTGTTCTGGTGGCCGCGCTTTACATCTTTCCGCTGCCTCCGCTGTGGGTGAAAGCGATGGTCGTCACCGCCGCATGCCCTGTCGGGGTCAACACTCTATTGATCGCAGATTACTTCAAGACAGGTCAGGCGCTGGCTTCCAACACCATCACGATTTCGACGGGCCTCAGTGTGGGAACCATGGCGCTGTGGCTCTATATTGTTGAGCTTGTGGTTTGAAGCTGTCCGCTTCATTGAAGTCCCGACCAGCAAGGGCGCGTAGAACACGCCCTTCCGTTTGATCAGTTCCGGCGCAGCCAGTCTGAAATGGCGCGGCCGATAGCATCCGGCTGGTCCTCCTGAATAAAGTGCAGGCCCTGACCGATAAAGGCGGTTTCCAGTTGGCTGATAAGGCCGGTGTAAAATGGTACAGCCTGAGGCGGGATGAGCACGCCGGGGTCTGCGTAGGCCAGAAGAACCGGCATCTTGGTTTCCCCCATAAAGGCCTGGATGTCTTTCATCAGTTGAATGCTGGAGGCAGGCTGTCCACCAATGGGCACTTCACGCGGCCACATCCATGTCGGCAGACGGCTTTCCACTGTTTGGTAAGGGACGCCATATTCTGCTTTGGCAGCGTCGCCCAAACTACGGTCGACCATCATCGGCAAAATGCCTTCAACGAACATGTTTGCCTCCATGATCATCTTGTAACCTTCTCCCTTATTCTGCAGAGAGCGGAACATGCCGCCCATCTCGTCGCCCATGGCCTCATAGCTTTCCTGCGGGAATGCGGGTGGAAGGACGCCTTCCATAAACGCCAGACGTACGATCATGTCCGGGTGGTTGCGGGCAAAATTCCAGGCCAGGGCAGCACCCCAATCATGACCGACCAGTGTGATCTCCGACAAATTCATGGCTTTGACGAAAGCGTCCAGATAACGCGCGTGATCGGCAAATGTGTAGTCGATTTCGGGCTTGGCTGAATGACCCATGCCGATAAGGTCAACGGCAATTGCACGATGGGTGTCTGACACATGGGGGATAACATTGCGCCAAAGATAGGCGGCGGTCGGGTTGCCATGTAAAAACAACACAGTATCGCCACTGCCTTGCTCAAGATAGGACATGGTCGAGCCAAGCACTTCAACTTCCTGGCGATCTATTGTTACTGCTTCGGATATCTCGGGTGAGGGCAGTTTTGACCCACCGTCCTGCGCAAATACGGGGCTGGATGCGAACGCAAAAATCGTTGCAATCAGGGCAAATTTTCTATATCTAAGCATGGTTTCTCCATTCCGGGACGGCAGTGCCGCCCGGCTTTGAATTCTGGATGGTTGGTGTGGGAAGTCTTGTTAGGCTGCAGGGGCTTCGTATGCGACGAGTTCCATGTCGGCAGCCTGCTCGCGCAAGTCAGTCAGAGCTTGATAGTCAGGTGAGGAGAACCAGGCTTGGATTGAAGAAAGGTCCGGAAACTCCATGATACCGATACTATGTGCTTCAGCGTCACCCAGAAGAGCCTCAGCAAATTTTCCGCGTTGAATAACTTGACCGCCATGGGCTGCGATCGTTGGGCCGGCTGCCTGCGCATATTCCTGAAATTTGGCGGGATCGCGTACCAAAACGCGCGCGATGATAAAGGCTGACATAATGTTTGTTCCTTGACGAAATATGATTTGTACATGTATGTATAAAACAGATTGGAATCGTTTTGTCCAGTATTGTACAAAAAAATCGCAAGGACCGGGAAATGGGCAGACCATCAGGCTTTGACCGCGAAGCCGCAATCGAAACTGCAATGCAGGAAATCTGGCGCAATGGTTATGAGGCCAGTTCTGTCAAAGCCATGTCAGAGAAACTGGGGATCACACGTTCCAGCTACTACAATTCCTTTCGCTCACGGGAAGAGCTTTTCAAGGAGACAATGGGTGCCTATTGCGCACAATCCCCCGACAGGGTGCTGCATGATGAGCTGCCGGATATGCCAATCCTCGTGCTTCTGACAATGGTTTTTCGCGAGATTTGTGTAGCTCGCGCGGGCGATTCTGAAGCGCGCGGTTGTCTTATCATCAATTGCCTGACTGAATTTGGTGGCATGCATGAAGAATTGCGTGCGCTTCCTGTGGAGGGTGTTCTGAACAGTGCAGTCAGGCTGGAAGAGCTTTTGTCCATTGCGATAAAAAACGACGAATTGCCGAAAGACACAGATGTCCATGGCAAGGCGCTGGCCCTGCAAACATTGATGATTGGCATCAACGCCTTTTCAAAGGCTTTGCGGGATGAAGCCGAGTTGTGGCTGACTGTTAAGACAACACTAGAGGCTCTTGGAATTTACCGTGAGGGTTAGAGTCTGAACTCATCGGGGCAAAGCAACCATTGCACCGAATCTCAGGCTGACATATCTCATGAGACATGAAAATTCTGGCTATTTCAGGCAGCGGGCGAGCCGCCTCGACCAACACCTCTATGCTTCGGGCATTATCGGTAGTTGCCGGGGCAAATGATCAGACAATTGTATTTGATCGCATCAGCGATTTGCCAGTCTTTTCCCCGGATATGGAAGCTGTGGCATTGCCGGAATCGGTCCAGAATTTTGCTGATCTCATTCGCGATAGTGATGGCATAATCATAGCGAGCCCTGAATATGTCAGGGCCATTCCGGGCGGGCTGAAAAACGCCATCGACTGGTTGGTGTCACGCGATGAAATCATTGCAAAGCCAATTGCTCTGATGCATGCCTCTCATCGGGGCGATGATATGCTCCAACAACTCCGATTGGTTTTATCCACCGTTAGCACACGCTTTTCTGCAGATATTTTTTTACGGTTCGACCTCATGAAGCGGTCACCTGAAGAGATTTTGAATGTTCTGCAATTGCCGCAGAACAGGCGGGCGATGGAGGATTTCCTCAGTGAATTCACTGAATTTTGTCGGCAGTAACCGCTCAGGGGATGAAATCCGTGTCGGTAACTATTTTCTGGCAATCCACAAATTCAACGGCTTTTTTTCAGGGACCGCTCGCGCAAAATAATAAAAAGCCCTCCGCCCACGATGAGCAGGACCCCGGGGAATAGTCGGTCAAACGGTGTTTCTGAAAAGAAAAGCCACCTAATACATCAAGCTTGTTTTTAGGACCAAGCGG
>CAZOCA010000427.1:0-3905 GCA_964578105.1 uncultured Pararhizobium sp. | reverse complement strand
ACTCTGATCGTCAGAACCAGCAACTTTGCAAATGTCACTGAAGTTATGGAATCATTGCTGTACATGTATCAGGATGCTGGCTTCAACATGAAGTTGGAAATGTATGAAGTGGCAGAATGGTTGGATTTCTATTCACAACCTTTCGCTGAAGATCGCGGACCACAGATCATTGAGGCGATGCATGACAACGCCAAAGGTGATGCCGTTTTCTCAATGTACTTCAAATACGCGTCTGAAGGGCTGCAGTCAGCTCTGCGTGATCCTGCTGTCGATAAGATGATCGCGGATGCAACAGCTGCAACCGGTGATGACCGTACATCCAAATGGTCTGATCTGTTCGCATATCTGCATGATGAGATCACAGCAGATGTTCAGTTGTTCCACATGGTTGGCTTCAGCCGGGTCAGCGAACGGCTTGACTTTACACCGACCATCGCGACCAACAGCGAAATTCAACTCTCGCAAATTGGCTTCAAATAAGCTTTCAATAGAGAAGGGGGCGGCGTGTCTGCCCCCTTTTTGCATCACGAACTATGACGGGAGGGGCGGCAATGCGGCATTTCATTGGGAAACGAGCCTTTGCAAGCGCTCTTTCGCTTATTGGCCTCATCGTATTGGTCTTCTTTCTATCTCGCCTTACGGGCGACCCGACTGCACTGTTTCTGCCGCTTGACGCTTCGCTTGAAAGCCGCGAACGGTTCCGTGAACTCCACGGCCTGAACGATCCGATAATCGTTCAGTTCGGCCATTATGTCTGGGATGTCCTGAACCTTGATTTTGGCGATTCCATTCGCAAGGCGCGTCCGGCGCTTGAGGTGGTGCTTGGCGCCTTTCAATGGACGCTGATACTGGCATTGACCACCGTTTTCCTTGTCACAGTCGCTGCCATCATCATAGGCTCACTGGCCGCATTCTATGCTGGCGGCGTGTTCGATCGCATCGCAACTTTCCTGTCGCTGATCGGCGCCAGCGCACCGGATTTCTGGATTGCCATTGTGGCCATCGTTCTGTTCTCCGTAAATCTCGGCTGGCTGCCCACCTCGGGTACCGGGACAATCTGGCATTGGGTTATGCCGATTGCGGTTCTTTTCATCCGTCCATTCGGTCTGGCTCTGCAAGTTGTACGCGGCTCAATGATCACCGCGCTGTCCTCGGCCTATGTAAAGACCGCCCGTGCCAAGGGCGTCCGGGCCAGTCCAATCATATTCGTCCATGCACTGCGCAATGCTTTGCTTCCCGTGATTACGGTGATCGGCGATCTGGCTGCGGGCATGCTGAACGGCGCTGTGGTGGTTGAAACGATTTTTGGCTTTCCCGGTGTTGGAAAGCTGATGATCGATTCCATCCTGCAACGTGATTTCACGGTTGTCCTGGCGGCAATCATGGTGTCAGCCATGGCCATTTTTCTTATGAATCTTCTGATCGACATCGCCTATTCGGTGCTTGATCCGCGCATTCGGTATTAAGGGGGCTATGATGACCGATACCGATCAGGTTCCCGATAAAGCGCTCGAAAAAGAGCCAAATGCCTTTGCGCAGATGATGCGCATGCTGTGGCATGACAAGGTCGCTCTGGTGGCCGTGATTTTCCTGATCATTGTGGCATTCTGCGCAATTTTCGGGCCGTGGCTTCTGGATGCCGCTGCAACGAAACAAAATTTCCGCGGCCGTAATTCGCTGCCTTTCGATATGGCGAAGGGCTGGCTGTTTGTGCTGGGCGGCGATGCTTTGGGGCGTCCATTATTTGCGCGTATCATTGTCGCCGCGAGCAATACAATCATGGTGGCAACCGGCGCGGTGCTCTGTTCCATGGTGATTGGCAGCACCCTTGGCCTCATTGCCGGTTACACCAAGACAAGGGCAAGCCAGATTATCCTGCGCCTGGCTGATGTCATCATGTCATTCCCGTCGCTGCTGCTGGCGGTCATCGTGCTCTACATGCTGTCCCCGTCGGTCTCCAACATCATCATTGTTCTGGCAATCACCAGAATCCCGATTTATCTGCGAACCACCCGCGCGGAAGTACTGGAAATCCGTGAGCGCATGTTCGTTCAGGCCGCCCGCGTTATGGGCGCTTCAGATATGAGGATCATCTTCCGCCACATCCTGCCGGTCGTCTTTCCAACCCTGCTGACCATCGCGACACTGGATTTTGCCTTTGTCATGCTGGCTGAAAGCGCGCTGTCATTTCTGGGTATCGGCATCCAGCCACCCGAGATCACCTGGGGCCTGATGGTGTCGCAGGGCAGGCCGTATCTGACAAATGCCTGGTGGCTGTCTTTCTGGCCCGGCCTTGCAATCATCCTGACCACGCTCAGCCTGAACCTTGTGTCGAACTGGATGCGTATTGCGCTTGACCCGGTTCAACGCTGGCGCCTGGAAATAAAAGGCAAAAAGCAATGAGCGCGCATCTGCTGGAAGTTCGGGACCTGTCAGTTGAGTTCCATACATTACATGGCCAGGTGAAAGCGGTTCAGAGCGTCAGTTTCCACCTTGATCCCGGCGAAACGCTGGTCATTTTGGGCGAAAGCGGATCGGGAAAGTCAGTTTCCGCCTCGGCGGTGATGAACCTGATTGACATGCCACCGGGCGAAATAACCAGTGGTGAAGTGCTGTATCGGGGCAAGAGCCTGCTGGATATGAGCGGCGAAGAGCGGCGCGCCATAAATGGTGCCAAGATCGCAATGATCTTTCAGGACCCGCTGGCCCACCTCAATCCGGTCTACAGTGTGGGCTGGCAGATCATTGAAATGATGACGACCCACGGAATGCCATCAGATCAGGCAAAGCAGCGCGCGATTGAATTGTTGCTGCGTGTTGGAATTCCGGATCCGGAAACCAGAATGCGGGCCTATCCGCATCAGTTTTCCGGTGGCCAACGTCAGCGTTTGATGATTGCAATGGCACTGGCCCTGAAGCCCGATATCCTGATAGCGGATGAACCGACAACGGCGCTTGATGTCACGGTTCAGGCCCAGATTCTGGCGTTGCTGAAGGAACTACAGGCCGAAACCGGCATGGGATTGCTGTTGATCACCCACGATCTTGGTGTCGTGGCTGAGGTAGCTGACAACGTCGTCGTCATGAATGCAGGCGAGATCGTCGAATCCGGTCCGGCTGGCGAAGTTTATGCTAACCCGCAGCACCCCTATACCAAACGCCTTATCGCCTCGGCACCCGGTCGCGGGGAGATGGCAGAACCTGTCAAAGCGCCCGGTGAACCGCTGTTGCGGCTGGAAGGCCTTAGCAAGAGTTTCGGGAAATTCGAGGCGCTCAAGGATGCCAGTCTGACCGTCATGCCCGGCGAGATTGTTGCGATTGTCGGGGAAAGCGGATCTGGCAAATCCACCCTGGCAAAAACCCTGTTGCGATTGGAAGAGCCGACCAGCGGCGAAGCCTTCTACAAGGGCCGTGATTTATTCAAGATGTCGCCGAAAGAGCTGTTTGGCATTCGCCGCGACATCCAGATGGTGTTTCAGGACCCCACACAATCGCTCAACCCGCGCATGTCGGTCTACGACCTGATTTCCGAGGCCTGGGTCATCCATCCCGAAATTCTGCCCAAGCCGAAATGGCGTGAGCGGGTGGCCGAATTGTTGGGCCTGGTCGGTCTGTCGCCGGATCACGCACGTCGTTATCCGCATCAGTTTTCTGGTGGCCAGCGGCAGCGCATCGCTATTGCCAGGGTCTTGGCGCTGGAACCCAAACTGGTGGTTTGCGACGAAGCAGTTTCGGCGCTTGATGTATCCATTCAGGCGCAAGTGATTGATCTGCTTGACGGATTGCGTCGTGATTTTGGACTTTCCTACATATTCATTGCCCATGATTTGCCAGTGGTCCGAGACTTTGCGGACCGGGTTGTGCTGATGCAGGGCGGGCGGATCGTCGAAGAAGGAACGGTGCGT
>CAZOCA010000426.1:0-3905 GCA_964578105.1 uncultured Pararhizobium sp. | reverse complement strand
ATCCCATTGAGGGTGAGGGAGGCTGGATCGGTGACCCATTCCTCGGCACCAAGCTTGTGCAGAAAATATTCCTGACCATTTGCAAACCAGCGGGTGCGTTCAAAAAGTGCCGGTTCGTTATCGCGGAACCAGGCGATTTTGGCAGCCGACCACAATGGGCTCAGTTGCATCCCGGTCAGTTTCTGGTGTTCTTCAGGTGAAATATGTTCGGCAAACTTGTCCGCATAATCGGCAGCGCGGGTGCAATTCCAGACGTAGCTGGAACACAGCGGTTCTTTGTTTTCGTCCAGCATGGCAATGGTGCCACGCTGGCTTGATAATCCAACGGAACGATAAGAGTCTGCCGGCAGATTTGCGGCGGATGTAGCTTGCTTACTGGCGGCGCAGATACCTTGCCAAACGGCATTCAGGTCTTGCTCACTCCAACCTGGGTGCGGGGTGATACAGGGGTATTCCTGATAGCCCTGACCCAAGGTTTTGCCATGCTCATCGAAAATCATAACGGCGCAGCCAGTCGTACCGGCGTCTATCCCGACAAATGCCTTGGTAGCTTTCATGAGACTCCTCCTCCACTTTCTGTTGTCGCAACCCAATCTGTTAAAAGGGTTAGGAATTTTTCCCGCTCATAGATCTGATCTCTGCCAAGCTGGCCCAACAGAAATGCCTTGTAACTGGGAATTTCTTCAACTCGGTCCAGAACGTTTTCTGGTTCCAGCGCCAATCTGGTGTCGCCGTTTCCGTCCCAATCGCGATTGCCGGGAAACCCCATTGCTATGAGCCCGTCGGGCCAGGTCGCATCCAGCTTGATTTCGCCGACGGGACTTTTCCAGACCACATAATTATGAAAATCGGTAATACCGCCCTCGCGGCAGAACGCCTGTAATTCCTCCGGCATTGTAGGATGCGGTGGTATTGCAGCGGCAAAGTCGCCTCTCACCGTCTCCACGTCAGCGCTTTGCTTCAGATGACGTAAAACGTCACGTAAAAGTATATGTTTACCCGAGCACGATCCCATATTGTGCTGGATCACGGCCTCAGCACTGCGTCCTCCAACGCGACCATAGGCAACATTACGCACTGCATGGAAAACCTCGACCACGGTCGAGTTTTCATGCAGTCCATGCCGATCCAAAAAACGCGTCAGCAAGTGCGTATATTGATCCTTGGTCAGGTCCATTACCGCTCAACGACCTTTCCATCTTCAGCATTGAAGTAATAAAGGTTTTCGGAATTGAAACTCAGATAGCAAGGCTCACCCACATTGCCCATGAATGACGTGTCTGCTTTGGCCCGAACGCGCGTTTTGCCTATTGCGACCTCCACCAAAACATCTGCTCCCAGGAGCTGGCGGGAATACACTTCTGCCTTGATAGCGCCGGGTATTTCTTCAAGCGAGACGGATGCCTTGTCTGGTCGCACACCGACCAGCAGATCGGCAATTCCGGCCTTGGTCAGTCGTGAGGAACTTGCATCGTCGAGAGAAATTATGTTGCCGAAAAAGTCTAGGGCGGAATCGCCTTTTCCACCTGTCATTGACATTTCCATCAAGGACATCTGAGGCTCTCCAACAAAAGTCGCAACCCAAGAGTTGACCGGATTCTCATAGATTTCCTGAGGTGTTCCGAATTGCTGCAACACGCCGTCATTCATGACGGCAATTCTGTCGGCCATTGTGAGTGCTTCAAGCTGGTCATGCGTCACGTAGATCGTGGTGACACCCAGATTGAACTGCATATGTTTCAGTTCGCTCCGCATCCGGGCCCGCAGCTTGGCATCCAGATGGGCAATTGGCTCGTCGAACAGATACACCTGCGGTTGCCGGACGATAGCCCGGCCAATTGCTGTTCTTTGTTTCTGGCCGCCGCTGAGTTCTTGTGGGCGGCGTTCCAACAGATGGTCAATTTCCAGGAGTTTGGCCGCTTCGTTTACACGCCGCGTAATTTCAGCCGGTGAAATCTTTGCCCGCTTAAGTGGGTTGGCAATGTTATCGAAAATGGTTTTGTGAGGATAAAGCGCGTAATTTTCAAAAACCATCGCGATATCGCGGTCTTTGGGCGGCAGTTGATTTACAACCTTGTCACCAAAAACAATCTCACCTGAGGTGATGTGCTCCAGACCCGCAAGCATTCTAAGCGATGTGGATTTACCGCAACCCGATGGACCCAACAGAGAAACAAATTCTCCATCTTTGATGTTCATATTCAGGTCGCGGACAGCTACGGAGTCTCCGTAGTCTTTCCAGACGTTGTTGAACGATACAGCAACCATTCTTAAGAATCCTTGTTAATGCTTATTCTTTAACTGCGCCCATGGTGAGCCCTGCCACCAAATAGCGTCTGACGAGCAGGCCGAGGGGAATCATTGGCGCGGTTGTGACAACGCCGGCCGCCATGATTTTTCCCCAGTCGATGTTTTGTGGTTGAACCAGTTCCTTAGTCGCAGCAGGTAGCGTTTTGGCGCCACCACTTCCGATGATTGTGGCGAACAAGAAATCGTTCCAGGCGAACAAAATACAAAGGATCACAAAGGCCCCGATGCCTGGCGCAACGAGCGGCAGGATCATCAGAAATGCCTGAAAACGATTGTTCCCGTCTACTTGCGCCGCTTCTTCAATGGCGTAAGGCACACCGTCAAAAAAGCCTTTGAGCATCCAGATTGCGAACGGCAAATTGAACGTTGTGAAGGCCAGGATCAAGCCCGGGAGAGTGCCAACCAGATCGGCTGAACGGAAGATCGCATAAAGCGGAACGATGACTGCAACAATTGGTGCCATACGTGTCGAAATGATCCAGAAAAGAAGGTCTTTCTTTCCTCGAAATTCTGTTCGTGACAGGCTGTAGGCACACATTGAACCGAGCGTTACCGCAATCATCGCGGACCCAACCGAGGCTACAAGGCTATTGAACAGATACGTGCCGAAATTGTTTTCAGCAAACAATGCAATGTAGTGCGTGACCGTCGGCGAGAAATCAAAAAAGACACCGACATCGCCCCATTGACCAGGTTTTGGCAATGTGAACGCGTCGAGCAGATCTTTGAAAGATGCCATCAGCATAATGAATAGCGGCAGAAGTGCCCAGATCAGATAGGCGCCCAGAAAAACAGGGCTGACCCACTTAAGAATCTTAACAGTTGCACCCGTGTCATAGGAAATGAGTTCGCGAGAGGCCATAGGTCTTGCTTTCCTTTCTGGTTAACTGTCGCTATCGCCAGCGAGTGTACTTTTGCGCGCTGGATCTTCGAGCACGCGCACCAGGATCATACCGAGAATAATTGTGACAACGAGCAGTGAGATCGCGATCGCGGCTCCTCGTCCCAGTTTGAAGAATTGGAAGGATACGTCGAAAAGATAGACCGGGAGCAATCGTGTCGAATTGCCCGGACCCCCGCCCGTCAGCACCAGAATAGCGTCGATAAAGCGGAAATTATCCATAAAGCGTAGCAAGATCGCAATCAGCAGGAATGGATAGATGTTCGGCAGGCTGATGTGGAAAAAGTTGCTGATAGAGCCAGCACCATCGACCATATTCGCTTCAAGCTGATCTTGTGGCACACGCTTGAGCCCGGCCAGCGTGATCAAGGTGATCAGCGGTGTCCATTGCCACACATCCACAAGAATAATACCGTAAAGCGCGGTGTTGGAACTGCCAAGGATCGAGGTTTCACCAAGAATGCCGAGGCTTTGGAAAATCCAATGATACCAACCAAATGTGCCGTTATACAGATAGTAAAACAGCAGGCCAGCCACGACTGGTGACACCATCATTGGCATTAGAAACATTGTTATTAATGGTTTTTCATAGCGCGAATTGTTGAGCACAACTGCAAGCGCTACTCCGACAAAGACTTGTATGGTGAGGCAAATGGCACTGTATTTCAGCAGCAAAACCCAGCCGGAGATAAAT
>CAZOCA010000425.1:0-3909 GCA_964578105.1 uncultured Pararhizobium sp. | reverse complement strand
CGCCTGGCGCAACCATGTTTGCCTGGGCGCCATTGCCTGAGAATTTCAAGCATATGGGCTCGTTTGAGTTTTCCCGTCTTTTGATTGAAGAAGCCGATGTTGCCGTTGCCCCCGGAATTGGGTTTGGTGAGCACGGCGATGAGCATGTACGCATCGCTCTGGTGGAAAATGAACAACGAATACGTCAGGCTGCGCGAAACTTGCGTCGCTTCCTTGCATCTTCCCAGCAATCCATGCCAAACGTCGTGCCAATCAGCGCATAGACGCTGTGTCTTGAGCAAATTCGGAAAGATCATCGATGACAGAAGAGTTGCGACTCGGCATAGCCGGGCTTGGAACCGTTGGCTGCGCCCTGATTCAGCTGTTGGCGAAACAGAACGAAATTTTGGAGAGCCGCTCTGGCAGGCCACTTTCGGTAACGGGTGTCAGTGCACGCACACGAGGGCGTGACCGTGGCATTTCAATTGATGATATGGATTGGCATGATGATCCCGTCACACTTGCAACCGCCGATAACATTGATGTCTTTGTCGAATTGATTGGTGGTGACAACGGTCCAGCCGACTTGGCCGTACGCGCGGCCCTTGAAAGCGGCAAACATGTTGTAACCGCCAACAAGGCTTTGCTTGCAAAACATGGTGGAGATCTTGCTAAACTTGCAGAATCAAACGGCGTTTCGCTGAATTTTGAAGCAGCTGTTGCCGGCGGTATTCCTGTCATCAAAGCCTTGCGGGAAAGCTTGGCAGGCAATCAGGTCAGTCGTGTCTCAGGTATCCTGAACGGAACCTGCAACTACATCCTCACGCGCATGGAAGAGGATAATTTGTCCTTTTCTGCTTGCTTGGACCAGGCCCAGCAACTTGGATACGCCGAAGCAGACCCGACCTTTGATGTTGAAGGATATGACACAGCGCACAAACTGTCGCTGTTGACGAGCCTGGCATTTGGAACCCAGATCAACAGCGACGAAATCTACGTTGAAGGGATTTCCTCGATAACGCCCCAGGACATTCAGGCAGCAAGTGAATTGGGTTACCGAATCAGGCTTTTGGGCGTCGCGCAGAAGCTGGCAACGGGCATTGAACAACGCGTGCATCCCACAATGGTGCCGTTGGATGGCCCTTTGGCCCAGATTACCGATGTCACAAACGCGGTGTCTATTGATGCTGATGCCGTAGGAAATATCACCATGTCCGGACCGGGAGCCGGGGGAGACGCCACGGCATCTGCTGTCCTGGGTGACATGTCGACATTGCGCGCGGCGTGATGGTGCCCACACTCGGCGTCAAAGTTGCTGATCTAAAGCCCTATGTAAAAGCCAGAATGCGGGCCCATGAAGGTGGCTACTACATCAGATTGACCGTCAGCGACCGTTTGGGGGCATTTGCCTCCATCGCCGGACGTATGGCTGAGGCAGGTATTTCACTTGCCAGCATTATGCAGAAAAATCGCGATGGTCAGCCAGAATTATCAAATGGACCTGAAACAAAGACAGTTTTGCTGATTACACACAAGACAACTGAAAGCGCCATTCGTGAGGCGCTCGTACACATACGTTCAGATGGCCATATTGTTGGCGATCCACAACTAATACGGCTTGAAAAAGCCTGAGTTTCAACCTTAGGGTATAGGCCCTGGAATTATTTCCGCAAAGCAGCCTTGGAGAGCAAGATGAACACTGAGACATTAGAAGATGTTGTGCTTGACCGTATTCTCACGCTGGAGCTGGCAAGGGTAACAGAGCGTGCGGCTGTTGCTGCAGCCCGCTTACGTGGGCGGGGCGATGAAAAAGCCGCAGATCAGGTGGCTGTCGACGCCATGCGCAAAGAATTGAACGCCTTGCCGATTGAAGGAACAGTTGTCATTGGCGAAGGCGAACGTGACGAAGCACCAATGCTCTATATAGGTGAAAAAGTCGGACGGAAGGGCGGTGGACCCAAGGTTGATATTGCTCTTGATCCGTTGGAAGGCACCACAATTTGCGCCAAAAACCTGCCAAACTCGCTGGCTGTGGTCGCCATTGCAAATGAGGGCAACCTTCTGAATGCGCCAGATGTCTATATGGAAAAAATTGCCATTGGACCTGGCTATGAGGCTGGAACAGTCGATCTGGATTTGCCGCCTGCAGAAAACATGGCACGTGTGGCTGCGGCAAAAGGTGTTTCCATTGATCAAGTGACGGCCTGTATTCTTGATCGTCCGCGCCATGCCAAAATCATTGAAGAAGTTCGACAGACCGGCGCAGCCATCCGGTTGATTGGTGATGGCGATGTGGCCGGTGTCATTCACACAACAGACCCCGAAGAGACCGGCATCGACATTTACATGGGCATTGGTGGAGCGCCTGAGGGCGTGCTTGCAGCGGCCGCGTTACGTTGTATTGGTGGTCAGATGCAGGGTCGCCTGGTCATCAATACCCAGCAGCAGCGCGATCGGGCCATCAAAATGGGCATCGAAGACGTGAACAAAAAATTCGACATGCTGGAAATGGCAAAGGGTGATGTTTTGTTTGCAGCAACGGGTGTAACCGATGGCAACATGTTGTCCGGAGTTCGTTTTGGTCGGGATAGTATTACGACACATACGGTTGTTATGCGGTCTTCCAGTCACACGGTCAGATGGATCAAAGCCAGACACCGCCAGACCGAGCGTTTTTCATAAGCTCGGAAACGCTTTTCAGCATTGGGAGAGTTGCTTTTGCAGCCACGCCACTTTCTAGGAGTTGAAAAGTCCCTGACCGGCAAGGCATGGGTCGAAAGCCTCGATACAAAAACGCAGCCCATTGCGACTGCCATCTCGCAACGCCATCAATTGCCGGAGCTTCTCGGCCGCGTGCTTGCAGCACGCGGCGTGGACATTGACAGTGCAGCCCAATTTCTGACGCCCTCTCTGCGCGATATGATGCCGGATCCAAAAGCTCTCACTGACATGGAGAAAGCGGCAGAACGGCTGACGAAAGCAATCGTCGACAAACAGAAAGTTGCAATTTTTGGGGATTATGATGTCGACGGCGCAACCAGTTCAGCTTTGCTGTTTCGGTTCCTGCAGCATTTCGGTATTCCTGCGAAAATATACATCCCGGATCGAATTTTTGAAGGCTATGGACCAAATGGCCCGGCCATTGACGGACTGATTGACGACGGCGCCCAATTGATTGTCACAGTCGATTGCGGGTCCACGAGCTTTGAAGCATTGGAGCATGCTGCCCGCCGGGAATGCGATGTCGTTATTCTGGATCACCATCAGCTTGGAGAACAACTGCCGCATGCTGTGGCACTGGTCAATCCAAACAGACAGGATGATCTGTCCGGACAGGGACATCTGGCTGCAGTTGGCGTTGTGTTTCTGACGCTGGTTGCCACTTTGGCCGTTCTTAAAGCCGCCAATCACCCGCAAGCTAAAAGCTGCGATCTTCTGGCGTGGCTTGATCTGGTCGCCCTAGGCACTGTCTGCGATGTGGTGCCGTTAAAAGGGTTGAACCGCGCTTACATCACAAAGGGTCTGGTGGCTATTCGGCACGGACGCAATGCCGGTCTTAACGCCCTGATGAAGACCGCCAGACTGACTGGACCTGCAAATGCCTACCATTTGGGATTTCTGGTTGGTCCGCGCATCAATGCCGGAGGACGTATTGGTGATGCATCACTTGGGGCAAAGCTCCTTACAATGGATGACCCCATAGCGGCTGAAACCATTGCGGTTCAGCTGGATGATTTGAACAAGCAGCGCCAGGCCATCGAAACAGACATGCTGGCAGAGGCAATTGCCGAGGCCGAAAGAGACATCGGTGAGGGACCAGGGCCCTCCGTTCTGATCACGGGTCAGGATGACTGGCATCCGGGCATCGTCGGCTTGCTTGCAGCCCGGTTGAAAGAGCGTTTTCACAGGCCGGCTTTCGCTATTTCCTAT
>CAZOCA010000424.1:0-3911 GCA_964578105.1 uncultured Pararhizobium sp. | reverse complement strand
GATCAGCAGATCTTCTCCAGTGGCGTTGCCCTGTTTGCAGAAGGTCGGATTGGCGAGAATGATTATGAAGGCATCTGGGGAGGTGTGACCTTCTACATTGGTGACGACAAGTCCCTCATTCGCCGCCATCGTGAAGATGATCCCGATGATTGGGGCGAAGACAATCTTCTGGGACTCGTTTTGGCTGATGCGTCATGCGTGCCTGAATCGTTCGATTTGAGCGAAGGATTCAACACCTGCGAAGGTGAAGAGTATGAAGGTGAATAGTATATTGACTAATTTGGAACTCCAGGGTCCGCACTCTGGATAGCAAGAATTCAAGGCGCTGAGAGCCTGGTTGGGCTCTTGGCGTTTTTTTTGAGCGCCAAAATTTTTATGGGTGACCTTTTGCAATGACCAGAGGCGCCAGACCATCCCATAAGCAATCCACGTCATTGGGCCGAGTGCACTTGTAGAGTTTTCAACTGCGCGTTAGATTAGACACCCCTCCCACCAGTCTCATCTGGATTCCGCCATGTGCTCCAAACATCGAAACGCAAGCTGAGTGCTGGCGTCCTTTTTACCTGATTCCGTTGAGCCGTGGTTCGCGCTCATTCTGCTGATCACAAGCTTTGGAACATCTGCCATTTCCGCAGCTTTCGGGCTGGGTGGTGGTGTTTTGCTGATCGCCATTATGGGGCTGGGCATGCCGCTGAGCGCGCTGGTACCTGTTCATGGTGCCGTACAACTTGGCTCAAATGCCGGGCGCGCCATGTTGCAATGGCGCAATGCAACGCCTTGGATACTGGTGTGGTTTGGAGCGGGCAGTGTGCTTGGTACAATGTTTGCCGGTCGGCTGACCCTGGAAGTGCCGGAAACCCTTTGGCGGCTTTCTCTGGGCCTCTTCATTCTGGTGATTACCTGGATGCCCAAGCCGAAATTCGGAAAGACCGCAAAGCCGGTCGTGTTTCTGAATGGTGTGCTTGCGGCCATTTTGACTATGTTTTTCGGGGCCACCGGGCCGTTGGTTGTGTCCATCAACGAGCCCCATTCAAAAACCCGCCACGGCGTTGTCGCCACCCATGCCATTGCCATGACCATGCAGCATTTCCTGAAAATTGTGATGTTCGGTTTTCTTGGTTTTGTGTTTGCCCCCTGGGTGCCGTTGATTGTCGTGATGATCCTGTCTGGATATCTTGGCACAGTGCTGGGCACCCGTATACTCGACCGCTTGCCTGAGGCGTTCTTTCGGACCGCATTACGTGTTGTGGTGACCGCGCTGGCGCTTGCTTTGATTGTGCAGGGGCTGCTTATTTTGTTTTAGAGGGCTATCTCGGCGCCGCCAAAGGGTGCTGTTTTGTCACACGCTGAAAAAAAATGCGCAGAAAATTTGATTTTCTGTTGCTCGCGTCTTTTTGTCCGTTGACTGATATGCCTTGGTCGGGTGGAATTCGACCCTGTCCATATCGCGAGCACGAGTCGCGGCTATTTTCCTTGAGCGGATACACAGATGATTTTGACACCTATGAAATTCACAACAGGAACGGTCGCTTCTGCGGCTATCATTTTGATGTCCTGTATGAGTGGTCATGCCGCTGATATGGCGGATGGCAGCTATGGCATGCCAACCAAAATTTCATTCGGAGAGATTGAAGCCAGAGCTGGTGGCATCTGGCTTGGTGGCAATGAAGTGGATGGCGGGGAAGACGATCAAATGCTGTTTGGTGGCGCTGCTTTGCGTGCAGGAATGGTATTCGAAAATCGTTGGATCATTCAGGGTGATGTGTTCGGCGAACTGACAGATTCACGGGACGATGATAGCTACGTTTACGGCATTGGTGTTGCAGCACATATTGCCAGGCGGTTTGACGCGTATCTTTTGGGTGTGTTTGGCGGCTACATCCATACAGACCAGGATACAAGCGACAACGATACCAGCGGGCGGGCTTTTGCAGGCTTGGAAGCGCAGCGCTACTTTGATGATGTAACCCTTTATGGTCAGGTCGGGTGGCTCGATGGAGACTGGGGCAATGACGATGGTGGTGAGGATTCCCTCAGCCGCGCGGTCTTTGGACGCGCTATGGTTCGGTATTTCGTAACCCCTGCTACGAGGCTGGATCTGTCCGCAGCAGGTTTCTACGGTAAAATGGATGATGATTTTGAAAATTTTGCCAGAGGCGGCAGCCTGACCGCAGGTTTTGAGCATCAACTGAAGGACGGCCCGTTCTCCCTCTTCTCGGGCTATGAATTTGGATATTTTTATCAAGGCAGTGAAGAGGAAGAAGTCCTGGAACACACGGTTTCGGCAGGCGTCAAATACCGCTTTGGTGTTGATGGTACTTTGAAACAGCAGGATCGTGAGCGTCCAAGTCTGGATCTGCCGCCATTGCTGCGCTGGGTTGCACAAACTGGTGGGCCACTGGAGTAGTAGCCCGCATGGTTTCATGAGATCGCATCAGAAAGTGCTTTGATTGCGACAAATGCGAACGAAGTGACACAGCAGTGATGAAACGACTTCGCACGTCTAACGACTGATTGACGCTTAGTACGATCTTGGGCGAGTCTAATCAGATGAATGCAGGCTTCCTGTAGAGGAAAAGCCAAGCGCATATTGCTTTGCAGGCAAAAATTGCATTAAATTATCACGAATCCAAATCACATTTGATGCCGAAACGATTGTCTTGTGGAGCTAAAGTGCGAAAATTAACCCAAATTACCGTCGCGTCAGTTGTGTCCATTTTGATTTCTGTCTCAGCCCTTCATGCCGCCGATATGGCGGATGGCAGCTACGGCATGCCAACCCGGATTTCCTTTGGAGAAATTGAAGCCAGAGCTGGTGGCATCTGGCTTGGTGGCAATGAAGTGGATGGCGGGGAAGACGATCAAATGCTGTTTGGTGGCGCTGCTTTGCGTGCAGGAATGGTATTCGAAAATCGTTGGATCATTCAGGGTGATGTGTTCGGCGAACTGACAGATTCACGGGACGATGATAGCTACGTTTACGGCATTGGTGTCGCAGCACATATTGCCAGGCGGTTCGACACTTACCTGCTGGGCGTCTTTGGCGGCTATCTCCATACGGACCAGGATGATGACGATACCGATACCAGCGGGCGGGCTTTTGCAGGCCTGGAAGCACAGCGTTATTTTGATGATGTTACCCTTTACGGTCAGCTCGGTTGGCTTGGTGGCGAGTGGGGCAGCGATGCTGACGGGAAAGGCGATGATTCCGTAAGTCGTGCAGTCATGGCACGCGCCATGATTCGGTATTTTGTGAATCCAGCCACCCGGTTGGATGTCTCGGCCGCAGGGTTTTATGGCTACAGGAACACGGATTTTGAAAATGATACACGTGGCGGCAGCCTGACCGCAGCCATTGAGCATCAACTCCATGACAGTGCTTTGTCTGTCTTCTCTGGCTATGAGTTTGGTTACTATTATGAGGTTGATTTTGGTCCCGAAGAAGTGCTCGAACACACCGTCTGGGCTGGACTGAAATACCGCTTCGGTGTTGATGGCACGCTGAAACAGCAAGACCGGGATCGTCCGAACCTGGACCTGCCGCCATTGTTGCGCTGGCTGGCCCAAACAGGCGGACCACTGGGTTAGCAGTTTTTCAGTGGAATGGTTCCAGACCCTTGCAGGAGGGAAACCGAGCCAGTGAGACCGCATCAAAACCGGAACAGGGCTAACTCATAAATGAGGACTCTTAAGGGAGCAGGTCAAAGACGCGTTTGTCGGATGAAATACCGCCGAGCCAGACAAAATTATTCACGTTAAACCGGGCGACTTCCGATCCGAGCAATTGCGCGTTAACCGCTGCCGAGACATTGGCAATGGTCAGCGTTGCAATGTCAGTGTCTGCGCGCGCCACATCATTCAACACTGCCAGCCCGCCTGCGCCGGGCTTGTTCTGAACCACCACATTGGCC
>CAZOCA010000423.1:0-3914 GCA_964578105.1 uncultured Pararhizobium sp. | reverse complement strand
TTCCGGGAACCGCAAAGCACAAGCCATCGGGATCTCCGGTGTCAATGTGAAGGCCTGTTTCTTCCACTTCCCGTCCCCAGACATCAAGGCCAAAAACGGAAAGCGGGAAGTTGACGCCCGTGTCAAACGCTTTTTGAAGCGCCGTAACCGGCGCCCATTTACCGCGCAGGACACCGTTGAGATCAGAGATCAGAAACTCGATGATCGCGATATCCGGATTGTCGGCCAAAAAGATTTCTGGTTCAGATTTGGAATGATTTGACATATGGGTCTGGCGCGCGGCTTCTATGGATAATTCACTTCATGTGTGACTACGCTCCGTGATACGGTTTTGCAATCTTACACTGCACCCCACAGGTTTTTATGACGGACTCCGACACTACCGGCACTCTGGATATGCTGCGTGGCGTTCCTGATATGGCGGCAGCCAGAAAGTGGCTGGCTGAACGGCAGATTGAAGATCTTGAGTGCATGACCAGCGATCAGGCAGGCGTTGCCAGAGGCAAGCTGATGCCTGCCGAAAAGTTCTTCAATACGCCTGATATGAACATTCCAAGCTCGGTTCTGACCCAGACGATTACTGGCGACTACGCCTTGGACAATGAACGGTTTCAGCACGACCCGGTTGATAGCGACCTGGTGTTGAAGCCGGATCTGTCTACGCTGACAGTTGTTCCGTGGGCCAATGATCCAACCGGGCAAATCATCCATGATGCGTTCTACAAAAATGGGGATCCCGTCGATATTTCCCCCAGAAATGTGCTGAAGAAGGTCCTCGCTCTTTATGCAGATTTGGGCCTGCGCCCCATTATTGCACCTGAACTTGAATTCTATCTGGTCAAACCGAACACCGACCCCGACGACCCATTGGAACCACCCGTTGGACGGTCCGGCAGATCGGAAAGTGGCCGACAGCTCTATTCCATCTCTGCCGTCAATGAATTCGATGATCTGTTCGATGACATCTACGATTATTCCGAGGCCCAAGGTCTGGAGATTGACACGCTGGTGCATGAAGAGGGTGCCGGTCAGATGGAAATCAATCTGCGCCATGGCGATCCACTGGAACTGGCCGATCAGGTGTTTTTGTTCAAGCGCACGATCCGCGAAGCGGCATTACGGCACAATATGTATGCCACTTTCATGGCCAAACCAATTGCAGGTGAGCCAGCGTCTTCCATGCACATTCACCAGTCCATAGTTGGGTTGGAGACGGGCCAAAATGCGTTTTCCGACAAGGATGGCGAACCCACCGAACTGTTCTACAATTTCATTGCTGGCCAGAATGCATTCCTGCCACATGTGATGTGTATTCTTGCACCCTATGTGAATTCCTATCGCCGCCTGGCGCGCGATACGGAGGTCGCGGTAAATGTGAATTGGGACTACGACAATCGGACTGTCGGGCTGCGGGTGCCGATGGCAGATGCGCAATCCCGCCGGGTGGAAAACCGCATACCGTGCTCTGATGCCAATCCCTATCTTTCGATTGCCGCAAGTCTTGCCTGCGGATTGATTGGCATTCAAAAGAAAATGACCCCACCACCACCCCTGTCCGGCTCTGGTGAAGGCCTGCCTTATGGTGTGCCGCGCGGGTTGCTGGAAGCCGTTGACCTGTTTGAAAAATGCCCCGAGCTCATTGAGATTATGGGCGCACGCTTTGTTGCAACCTTCTGTGCCATCAAGCTGGAAGAGTATGAGACCTTCATGGCTGTCATCAGCCCTTGGGAACGCGAATTTCTTCTGTTGAATGTGTGAGCTTTATGAACCGGATTTCAAATCAATTCCCGACCACAGACCTGCAGGAAGCTGATGCAGCGCATCATTTGCATCCGTTCAGCGATCATGAATCTCTCAACCGGGAGAAAAGCCGTGTCATTGTGCGCGGCGAAGGCGTGTTTTTGTGGGACTCAGACGGGAACCGCATCATGGATGGGATGGCTGGACTGTGGTGCGTGAATATTGGCCATGGTCGGCGTGAAATTGCCGATGCTGTGCATGAGCAAATGCTGCAATTGTCCTACTACAATACATTTTTCAAAACCACCCACCCGCCAGTGGTGGCCCTGGCGAAAAAGCTGGCCGAGCTTGCGCCGGACGGGTTCAACCGCGTGTTCTTCACCGGGTCCGGGTCAGAAGCCAATGACACCGTTCTGCGCATGGTGCGCCATTACTGGACCACAATGGGCCAGCCGGAAAAACACATCATCATTGGGCGCAAGAATGGCTATCACGGCTCGACACTGGCCGGAGCCAGCCTTGGCGGCATGAGCGGCATGCATGCTCAGGGCGGCATGGCGGAGGGTATTCGGCATATTCGCCAGCCCTATTGGTTTGATGAGGGCGAAGATCTCAGCCCCGACGCGTTTGGCCTTATCTGTGCCAAGGCCCTGGAGACGGAAATCGAGTTGGTGGGCGCTGATAAAATTGCAGCTTTCATCGCCGAGCCAATGCAGGGCGCAGGTGGGGTCATCATCCCGCCCGACACTTACTGGCCCGAGATCAACCGGATTTGCAAAGCCCATAATATTCTGCTGGTTGCTGACGAAGTTATTTGTGGCTTTGGCAGAACAGGGAACTGGTGGGGTAGCGAAACATTTGGCATTGAGCCGGACCTGATGCCTATCGCAAAAGGTCTGTCATCCGGCTATCTGCCCATTGGCGGTGTTCTGGTCAATGACAGTGTCGGCGATGTCATCACTTCAGGTGGCGGCGAGTTTTACCACGGGTTCACCTATTCCGGTCATCCGGCTGCCTGCGCCGCAGCACTGAAGAACCTTGAAATCCTTCAATCAGAGCAGATTGTTGAGCGGGTGCGCGATGATATCGGGCCCTATATGCAAGCCAAATGGAGGGCGCTTGGTGAGCATCCGCTTGTTGGCGAAGCCCGGATGGTCGGGCTGGTCGGCGCGCTGGAACTTGTGCCCGAAAAACCATCGCGCAAGCGTTTTGAAAATGAAGGTATTGTTGGCGGGATTTGCCGCGATCATTCTTTCAAGAATGGCCTTATCATGCGGGCGGTTCGCGACTCCATGATTATTTCACCGCCGCTGACGATCACCAAAGATGAAGCTGACCAGTTAATAGCACTCGTTGAAAAAACGCTGGATGATACAGTGCATTCGCTTCGCAAATCCGGACATTTGTCTGCATGAACAATGCTGGCGGCACTCCCTATCCGCAGAACAGCTACTACACAGCAACCGCTCCCCTGCTTGAGAAAAGGCCGTCTCTGAAAGGCGAGCTCAAGCTTGATGTTGCGATTATCGGAGGCGGCTATACCGGCCTCAGTGCAGCACTTCATCTGGCGAAGGCTGGCAAAAAGGTTGCGGTTCTGGAAGCCAACCGTGTGGGCTGGGGTGCCTCCGGGCGCAATGGCGGGCAAATTCATTCAGGGCAGCGACAAGAGCCTGAGTGGTTTGAAGCGCGCTATAATCGCGCTACCTCCCAACGTTTTTTCAAAATGGGCGAAGACGCAAAGCAATTGGTCCACAGCCTGATCGAGCACTACAAAATTTCTTGTGACCTGAAGCCCGGTCTGATCCATGCCGTGCATAAAAAACGGTTTGTCGCCGAATACCAGGATCAAGTTGCACTTCTAAATGCGCATTACGACCATCCGGTCAGTTGGCTTGACCGGGAAGAGACTGCTCACAGGCTTGGAACGAACGCTTATCATGGTGCGATTTACGACCCGACCGCAGGTCACCTCCATCCACTGAAGTTTGCTTTGGGTTTGGCTGAAGCGGCGCTGCTGGAAGGAGCAGATATTTATGAAAACACACCGGTACAGGAAATCACGGATTGGGATCGTCCAACCCTGACAACACCTGATGGTACAGTGCGCGCCGGCAAAATCCTGATTTGCGGAAATGGATATGTTGGCGGTCTGGTTCCGAAAGTGGATGCCCGCG
>CAZOCA010000422.1:0-3918 GCA_964578105.1 uncultured Pararhizobium sp. | reverse complement strand
GGGTTCTGGTTCCGTTGTCAGCAAGTGCGGTTGGTAATGCTGACTTGCAAATCAGCCTCACCGGACCGGATGACCAGACCATTTTGAAGGATTTGGTGCTGCCAATGCGGGCCAACACACGGCCTCTGCACGATGCCAATTCCGTTGTGTTAACACCGGCCAGCGCCGATGGAAATTCCTTCACAATCAGCCCTTCTGTGCTGGATGCCTATGTGCCGGGGACCGGAACTGTATCCATTGCACTTGGAGCAGGTGCAGGGCTTAATCCGGCAGCCTTGTACAACCAGCTGGACAATTATGGCTATCGATGCTCGGAGCAGACGACCAGTCGGGCACTGCCATTGCTGTCGCGTCCCATCAGCTCCGCATCTGATCGCAAGACAATTGAAGATGCGATTACGCGCCTCGTCAGCTATCAGACCAGCTCCGGGTCGTTTGGCTTATGGGGCTCATCTGCCAGTCGGGATTTATGGTTGGATGCTTATGTCAGTGATTTTCTGACCAGAGCCCGTGAAGCTGGTTTCGATGTGCCGGAGGTGGCTTATGAGCACGCCATCAGCAATCTGAAAAACACATTGTCGTTCAACACCAATATTGATGCGGACGCCAATCCAATGGCTTATGCGCTTTATGTGCTGGCGCGCAACGGGTCGGCCACGCTTGGCGATCTGCGTTACTTTGTGGATGCCAAATTTGATGCGTTTTCGACACCCATTGCCAAGGCACAACTGGCCGGAGGCCTGGCGCTCTATGGTGAAAACACGAGAGCCACCAAGGCATTTGAAGCGGCTAAAACCACCTATCTGGACCGCCGCAAGATAAAGCCTTTTCGCTCCGGTCCGCGTGACTACGGAACGAACATGCGAGACGGAGCGGCGATCATGTCGCTGATTGCGGAAAGTGGATTGAATCAGATCGAGACAGCTGAACTTGCTGAGGCCGTCACTGCGGATCGACAACGTGACAGGTATCTGAGTACCCAGGAAATGGCCTGGTTGCTGATGGCATCAGGCTCTCTGGCCAAGGCCAATGATACGCTTGATGTGGATGTCAGCCATGCCGGCATTCAATTGGAGAAAGATGCCTCTGGTGATGGCAGTGGCGTGATCTCATTCAGCTTTGATGAAGAGGCGATGGCGGAAGGGAATGTTGTGGTTCGCAACAATCTGCAGCGCAGCGTGCCTTTGCGAGTTGAAACAAGTGGCGTTCCCAAAAACGCATCCGGGTCTTCGGAAAATGGATTCATTGTTGCCCGGGAGTTTTTCAATCGGGATGGTACGCCAGCTGATTTGGAGACTCTGTCACAGAATGACCGGTTGGTTGTCGTTCTAACCGTGCGCCAGATGGTCGAGCGGACAGACAAGCTGCTTTTGGTTGATCCTTTGCCCGCCGGTTTTGAAATCGATAATCCGAGTCTTCTTCAAAGTGCCAGCAGTGGCCTGAATTGGCTTCCCAATTCGACACCGCCTGAGCATTCTGCGTTTCTGGATGACAGGTTTGTGGTTGGTTTTGACGGCAAGGCATTTGAGGAAATGCCAGTGACAGACGGGTCGAATGTCTGGACTTTTGCCTATCAGGTTCGTGCAATTTCTCCAGGTGAGTTTACCCTGCCACCAACTCATGTTGAAGACATGTACTGGCCGCAAATCCATGGAACAAACGAGGGAACAAGCATCAGCATTGTAGGGCCGCTGCGGTAGAGCGGAGAACTGGCATGGCCCTCAGCCTCAGACATCGTTTGTGGTTGCTGGTTCCAGCTCTGCTGGGACTGGCCGTGTTGTCCAGTGGGCTCATGACCCTGCAATCTGTGCATCAGATTGTCAGGAACACGCCACCGGTTCATCTGGAGCAACCTCAATCGGTGACGGTGGTTGCATCCAATGGCGATCTGCTGCGCCCGTTTACGACTGCTGGTGGCTATTGGCGTATTCCAGTTGAACTGGAAGAGGTGGACCCAAGGCTGATCACATTTCTTCTGGCCTATGAGGATCGCCGCTTCTTCGACCATGACGGGATTGATCGGCGGGCCATGTTGCGTGCGGCCTTCCAACTGCTCACGAATGGTCGCGTGATATCAGGTGCATCCACCCTGTCGATGCAGGTTGCACGTCTGTTGAGTGATGAGACGACCAGAACACTGGCTGGAAAGATACAGCAGGTCGTTCAGGCAAAACGGCTGGAAGAACGGCTCAGCAAGCAGGAAATTCTGACGCTCTATCTCAATCATGCGCCCTATGGGGGCAATCTGGAAGGTGTGCGGGCAGCCAGCTGGGCTTATTTCGGCAAGGAGCCTGCGTGGCTTAATCTTGCGGAAATTGCTCTGTTGATTGCCCTGCCTCAGGCACCCGAAACGCGGCGTCCTGATCGGTTTACTGACACTGCAATGTTGGCTCGGAAACGCGTCCTTCAACGCTTGGAAACAGCGGGGCTGATTTCCAACGAAGATGCGAAACGCGCTGCAGCTGCCCCTGTTCCTTATCAGCGCAAACGTTTCCCCATGCTTGCGCCTCATGTTGCACAGGAATTGCGGGCGGCGGACGCGCCTGAACCGGTTATAAAGACAACCATTGATTATGCGTTGCAGGCCTCGCTGGAGAAGCACATTACACAGCGCAGTGCAGGGCTGGGCAAAGGCTTTTCAATTGCAGCTCTGGTGGTGGATCATCAGACCGGGGCGGTCCGGGCATCGGTTGGTGGTCCTGGATTGCTGTCGGGCAATGCAGCCGCGCATTTGAATATGGTCCGCGCTGTGCGGTCACCGGGGTCGACGTTGAAGCCCTTGATTTACGGCCTTGGATTTGAGGCTGGAATTGCTCATCCCAATACTTTGATTGATGATAGACCCGCCGCTTTTGCCGATTATGTGCCTGAAAATTTCAACACCGGGTTTCATGGCACGATGACCATTTCAGAGGCGCTTCAGCTTTCCCTCAATATTCCGGCTATCGCTGTCTTGGACAAGGTTGAGCCGCACCGTCTGGCCAGCCGCTTGCGCCGTGCCGGAGCTGCCCCGCGCTTTCCCGATAGTGCCAGGCCGGGGTTGGCGATGGGGCTGGGCGGCGTCGGACTGACACTGGAAGAGCTTGTTCGTCTTTATGGCGCGCTTGCTGGGCAAGGGTCTGCGCTGGAGCTCAAGATCCGCCCTGATGTGAATGTTTCTTCTTCTGCGGCTCGTGTGCTGAGTGTTTCGGCGACCGATCTACTCGTCAAATCGATGCTGCAAACCTCGCAACACAAACAAAGTGGTCTTGCCGGCCCGGTTTACAAAACGGGTACGTCTTACGGCTACCGCGATGCATGGACGATTGGTTTTGATGGTCGGCATGTGGTGGGTGTGTGGGTTGGACGGCCTGACAATGCACCTGCGGGACATATTACGGGTGCGACCGCAGCGTTGCCGATCTTCATGGATGTGTTTGCGCGTCTTGAGAGACATCCACATCCGGCGCTGAACGGTGATGCGCTTTTGGCCAATGTGGACTTGCCGGCGCATTTGAAACGGTTTGGGCAGGACAATGGCGCCGGGAATGCGGTTGCTTCTGCCAAGCCCGTGATTGCCTTTCCGCCAGCGGATGCGAGTTTACAATTGCGTGCGGATGGCGCGGTTGCGCTGAAGGTTCGCGGTGGTTCGGCGCCCTTTACGTGGCTGGCTGACGGGCGGCCTGTCGCCAGCCGTGCATTGCGCAGGGAAAGCTCGTTTCGGCCATCGGGCCCTGGCTTTTCCACACTGACCGTGATTGACGCAAAGGGGCGGACGGATCAGGTGAGTGTGCGCTTGACTGAGTGAGCGCTGTGGATCCTCGGAACAAGTCCGAGGATGACGAAGGGGAGGTGGATATTCCGCCTGCGGAGTTGCTTGACATCCAAACCCGTCACCCTCGGACTTGTTCCGAGGGTCCAGGCAACCGACCATCATCA
>CAZOCA010000421.1:0-3920 GCA_964578105.1 uncultured Pararhizobium sp. | reverse complement strand
GGCATATATCGCCGATCAACTTGAAGCCAATTTTGACGCCACACAGCAAGCAACCGAGTGGATGCAAACCCGACTCCAGGAACTTCAGGTGAGTTCACAATTGTCGTCACAGCAAGCGGAAGATTTTCGGTCTCGAAATGGCCTTTCGTCCACACGCGGATTGTTGATAACCGAACAACAGCTGTCTGAACTCAACACACAACTGGCCTTGGCCAGAGCCGAGACTGCCAGAGCGGAAGCACGGTTCCAACAATTCAGGCAGGTGCTTGATACAGACACGCAAGGGCTCTCCAGTTTTTCTCTGATTTCTTCAGAGGAATATGGCAATGCCGCGCTGGTCGAATTGAAAACCAGACTGGATGCCATCGACCAGCGAGAACAGGAAATCCGACTGAATTTCGGTGAGGAGCATCCTCAGGCTGTGTTGTTGCAAGCGGAACAGAGAGAGATTGTCCGGCAGATAACAACCGAACTCAACAATCTTTCAGCCAGCCTCAGGAGCGAGTTTGAAATTTCCAAAGCCAGAGAAGACGCACTTGAAGAAAGCGTATCTATGGCCACCGGCCGAAACAGTGAGGCATCTCAGGCACAAATTGCCCTTCGTGGGCTGGAGCAAAGATCAGAAGCAGTAAACAGCCTCTATCAAACGTTTTTGTCCCGGTATGAAGAGGTATCGCAGCAACAGTCGTTCCCCGTCTCTGCAGTCAGAATTATTTCTGAAGCTACAGTCCCAAGATCCAAGAGCAGCCCCAGGACCATACCGATTTTGGGAATGATGATTGTGCTTGGCGGATTGATCGGCGGCATGATTGGTATATTCCGCGAGTATAATGAACGGTTCTTCCGCACTGGCAGCGAAGTGAGAGATGTCCTGAAGCTCAAATTTCTAGGCTATGCGCCAAAAATCGATGGCAAAACAGCCAATCCTGCCAAAGAACATGGCCGGAGAAACATGAAGGCGGAACTTGCGGAGCTGCGTGTTGCGCCAACCAGTAGACTTGAGAAATCGAGGATGCTGGCCGCCCTTGCAAACCCGACATCGATGTTCACCGAAACATTGCGCAATGCCCGCATTGCGGCCGATGTCGTGTTGCAAGCAAAACAGCACAAAGTGATTGGTTTCGTGTCGATCCTGCCTGGTGAGGGTAAATCGACAATTGCGGCAAATTTTGCGGCTCTTCTGGCCTCCAATGATTCCAGAGTTCTCATCATTGATGGAGATATTCGCAATCCCGGCCTGAGCCGGGCCATGTTGTCGGAACCGACTGAAGGATTGCTGAAAGCGGTGATTGAGAACAAAACCTGGCGGGAAGTCGCCAAGGTCATTGAAGGCACCAAATTGTGTTTTGTGGGCAATAATCTAAGTGGACAGTTTTCACATACGAGCGAATTACTCTCCTCGGAGGGGATGCAGCAATTTGTTGCCGAAGCCAAAGAGACGTTTGACTACATCATTCTCGATCTGCCGCCGATAGGTCCTGTAGTCGATGCCAAAGCCGTGTCGCAGATAGTCGACGCTTACATCATGGTGACTGAGTGGGGAAAGACCCCTCGCCTGTTGGTCTCGTCACAGTTGAATGCCGAGGCAGCGATTTCTGATAAGCTTTTGGGTGTGATCCTCAATAAGGTCGACCTCAAATCCCTGCCCAAATACAGCACCGACGGGACGTCTGAAAAATTTCTGAAGGAATATAATCAGTATTACGGTACCGGAGCGCAACCCGTTTGATACGAGGCCGGATATCCCAATTCGCAGCCTGGCCCCCTATGATGACAGGAATTTTATGCCATCCTTGTTCAGTTTCACAGCGCTAAGCACACCACTGCGATAAGCACCGGTATCGATATTCAACCGATTTGTTTTGAGCTGAGGAGTTTTTACCGGCGTATGGCCGTGAATCACAATGTAGTCTGACAAATCTGCATTTTTGTAAAACTCATCGCGGATAGTGATGAGGTCCTGATCCTTCTGATCTTCAATGTCGACATTCGGGCGGATCCCAGCATGCACAAACAGAAACCTTCTTGTCTGGATCAAGATCGGCAGGTCTTTCAAAAACTGCTTGTGAGAATTGGGTACAAGTTCCCGGATCTTCTCATCAACTTGCTTGCTGTTGCCATAGATCGTCTCCAGACGGTCAATATCTATCCCATAGGAAAGCAGCGTTTGCGTGCCCCCTAACCCCATCCATGATTGAAGCGGCAAACGACTTTCCAGGTAATTGAGCATTGCCAGTTCATGATTTCCGAGCAGACAAATTCGTTTGAAATTTGCCTCGGGCGGTGCCAGCAAATGCTCGATCACGTCTGCTGATCGGGGGCCCCTATCCACGTAATCACCCAAGGTGATAATCAGGTCATCCTGCTCGTTTGATTTTTTTTCAGCATAAATTTTTTGCTCCAAAGACATGAGCTGATCAAAACACCCGTGAATATCGCCAATCACATAGACATTTTCATAGACAAGTGTCAGATCAAGCCTCGCCCTGCTGGAGACGCGATCCCTTCGCAAAATGCGTGACAAATCATTTATGCGCAGCATTTGAACCTGTTCTGGTTGAGCATATCGGTGCGAACTTTCTGTTTCCTGTTGTGTCCGAATTCCACCGACTCGCGGATTGTCCGTAATCAGAAAAACATAATGGAGATGACATTGAATAGAGGCAATTTATAGGAAGACAGTTTATTGGTTCTGAATTTCAAGTCTGCTTATTGCGCCCTGCATCCGATACAGGAACTGATGACAAGAATGCTGCCGGCTAGTCGCCAGAACAACAGCGTCTCAGTCGGCACTCATAGGCACAGATTTCGTCCAGTAGGGACAGTTCATAACTGCGTCCACTTTGTATCGGAGCAGGCAAACCGGGCCGTTTGCTGCATCCACACGTGGGGCATTCTAACTTGAATAGTCTGCCTGGTTTGCATGTGACCTTGATTTTGGCGCGAAAACACCTATGTAACAGGTGCGTTTCAAGCCATCATTGGCTATTTAAACCAACGGCTTGCCCGATTGCTTTGCTTCCCCTGATTTTGAAAACGTTCCAACCCTTGTGTGAACAACGCATCGGAACATCGCTCGCACGCCTCAGGCTTCGGGCATTTATAAAGGTTTCAGCCATGACAACCGGCACTGTAAAATTCTTCAATGCCTCAAAAGGCTTCGGCTTCATTGCACCCGATGATGGTGGCAAGGACGCATTCGTTCATATTTCTGCTGTCGAAAATGCAGGCCTTACTGGTCTCTCCGATGGCCAGAAAGTTTCCTATGACCTGGAAAGCGGCCGCGACGGCAAGGTTTCAGCAACGAATTTGCAGTTGGCCAACTAACACGCGAACCGGACCACGCATTTATGTGGCCCCACCCCGACATGAAGGACCAAATCATAGTGAGCACTTCCAGAACCCGCGCAGAAGATCGTTTGGCGGCAATAAGCAAAATCCAAAAGGAAACTCTCAACGAACGAGAGACCAGAGCTGCGGCGATCAGTAAAAACACCGCACGCCTGAAAGCCCTGCGCCTTGCCAAGGAAGCAGAGGATTTAGCCGAAAAACCTGCAAAAAAACCAAGCCCACGGAAACGAGCCGCCAAGACGGTGGCTTCATAAGGCGGCCTGCTCATTCAGGGCATGATCATCCAATGAATGCTGTCCTGAATGTGAACGTTTACGTGTAACGAAATCCGAGACTTGAACAACGATTTGACCACTGTTCCCAATTGGTATGGTTTACCAAGTTGTGTCCATCTCTCAGCTCATTTTCTGATCAGCAGACCATTCGGTACTGGTAAGAACTGGTATTTTGCTGCTAGCAAACTGTGCGCCCGCGCTCGATGATGGTTTCAAGAACCTCGTCGGTGGCGCGCTTCCACCAGATTACAGCCGAGAAGATTTCCAACTCATACAGACCGTCAAAGCCTTCTG
>CAZOCA010000420.1:0-3929 GCA_964578105.1 uncultured Pararhizobium sp. | reverse complement strand
TCATGCATCGAAGCTGGGGCCCGATGGAGCCGTTTGATCAATCCGTGTTTGAGATATTGCGGGACGCCGGTGTCTACTCGCACCTCATTACCGACCACTACCACTATTTTGAGGAAGGGGCAGGCAACTACCACACCAAATATTCCAGCTATGAGCATTTTCGTGGCCAGGAAGGCGATAAGTGGCAGGGGGAAGCTGCAGCTCCAGTGGCCGAATGGGAAGCGCGTTATCACGCCGATCAGTTTGATGCCAAGTCCGACTCACTGCCGTTTCACTATATGGCCAACCGGGCGCATTTGGAGCAGACGGGACAATTCCCATCGACCCAATGCTTTGATGCTGCCTGCGCTTTTCTGGACAAGAACAGGAATGCGGATAACTGGTTCCTGCAGATTGAGACCTTCGATCCTCATGAGCCGTTTTTTGCACCCGAGGAACATCGGCAGAAGTTCAAATCTGATTATGACGGTAAAATCAGAGACTGGCCGCCTTATGCACCCTATACGGGCCAGTCGCCTGAAAATGACGAGATGATGCGTAATTACATGGCGCTGATTTCCCATTGCGATGAGCAGCTCGGCAGAGTGCTGGATTTCATGGATGCGCATGATATGTGGCAAGATACCATGCTGGTGGTTTCCACGGATCATGGTTTCCTTTTGGGAGAGCATGAGTGGTGGGCGAAAAACAAGATGCCTTGTTTTTCCGAGATTGCCCATATTCCCCTGTTTGTTCATCATCCTGATCATTCAGAATGCGCCGGTGAACGCCGCAACGCACTAACGCAAACACCTGATTTGGCAGCGACTTTCTGCGATGCCCATAAGGTGTCCAGTCTTGAAGGTGCGACCGGCCAGTCGGTCTTGCCGCTGATAGCGGATGCTGATGCCAAGAACCATGACGCTCTGATATTTGGTTATTTCGGTGGCGCGATAAATCTCACCGATGGGCACTATATTTATTTCCGCTATCCGGAAAACATGATGGATCAGCCGCTTTTCCAATACACTTTGATGCCGAACCACATGTTGCATTCATTCTCGCAGGAAGAGTTGCAGGCCGCTGAATTAATTGATGATCTGGAGTTAGCACAGGGCTGGAAAGTGTTGCGCTTGAAGGTTCAGGACAGTCCCGGCTGGTATCGCACTCACGGGCCAGGTGCGATGTCGGAGTGCAACACGGCTCTTTACGATTTGAAGGCTGATCCAGGCCAGACAGAACCAATTTCGAACCCGGAAGTAGAGCAACAGCTTGTGACCGTCATGGCGCACCTCATGCGGGTTTCCAAGGCTCCGCCAGAGGCCTTTGAACGTTTGGCAATTCCTTGTGGGCAGGACACCTGAGATGGCAACACTTGATCTAAAAGACATTCGAAAGTCCTTTGGCGACGTGGAAGTGCTTCACGGCATTGATGCAGCCATCAAGGACAGCGAATTTGTTGCAATTCTTGGCGAAAGCGGATGTGGCAAATCAACTTTGTTACGCATCATTGCCGGTCTGGAAACCAGCTCCAGCGGACAAATTCTGATAGATGGCAAAGAGGTGAGTGACCGAACGCCTCGTGAACGGGACATTGCGATGGTGTTTCAGAGCTATGCGCTTTATCCGCATATGACGGTGACGGAGAATATCCGCTTCCCTCTGGAACTTGCCAATTGGAGCAAGGACGACATAAACGACGCAACCGACAAGGCGATTGCCATGTTGAACCTGCAGCCGGTTGCGGCGCGCAAACCTCGGGAATTATCCGGTGGACAAAGGCAGCGCGTTGCCATGGGCAGGGCGCTTGTGCGCCAGCCAAAAGTATTTCTGTTTGATGAACCATTATCCAATCTTGACGCAAAGCTGCGGGTTCAGATGCGCGCTGAAATTCGCGATTTGCAGCGCCAGTTGGGCACCACATCGGTTTATGTGACCCATGATCAGATCGAAGCCATGACCATGGCGGACCGGGTGATTGTCATGAACAATGGCAAGGTGGAGCAATTTGGTGCGCCACTTGAGTTATATGACAAACCGGCAAACCGCTTTGTGGCCTCCTTTATTGGATCTCCACCGATGAATTTTGTCGTAGGCGAGATCAATGCGAGTGGGACTGTCCGTGAATTCATATATGAGGATATGCGTTTGAAGCTTGGTGCAGCGCAGTTGCCGGCAGGACGCGTGGTGATGGGGTTTCGTCCGGAACACATTACGCTGAGCCGATCCGGGACCGGTGGTTTCAAAGGTAAAATTATCTCCGAGGAAAATACCGGCGACAGGACATTTTTGGTGGTCGATGTGAACGGAGCTTCCATGGGCGTAACCTCAAGCACGCGACTTGATGTGGGCACTGGCGATAGTGTGACCCTTGTTCCTGATCTTTCGCGGCTGCATTTCTTCGATCCGGACAGTGAAATGCGACTCTGACTGGCCTTAACGTCTGTGGACAAACCCATGGCCGGGCTGCTTGTTGTCGTGCCGGTTGCACGTAAAGTGCGGCTATAGCGCCTTGCGGCTGCGATCTGTGTGGGCTTGCAGGCACTCGCCGAAGGCTTCCACCTCCATGCGTTTGACACCAATGCGTTGATAGGCTGCCAAAGGCAATTGGCCGATATCCGGCAAGCCGTCATCACGAGACAGCGTTTTCAGAGGCGGTGTTGCCGCAAGGGTCGGCATGACGGTTAAAGCAAGATTCGCAGCCACCAGTGCACGCACACCAATCGGGTCGGGGCTGGTGTGTGCGATGTGGCAGTTTTGACCGGCTTTATCGAACGCATTCATGGCAAAGCGGCGCAGATCGCGTCCGTCAGTCAGAAAGGCCAGGGGGATGCTTTCATTGGGGTCGAACCTGAAATCAGGGCCAGATACCCATGCCAGATCAATGTTCTGAACGAACAGGCGACCGGGGCGTTTGCCCTGATCGACGATGAAGGCAAGGTCCAGCTCGCCATTGTCAAAACGGGCAATTGTCTCCGCACTTCTGCCACAGGACACTTCGACATGAAGCTTTGGGAATTGGCCTGCAATCTCCTCCAACACGCCGGGCAGTACCGACACAGCCAGTGTGCTCGTGGTGCCCAGACGGATGACTGAGCGGGTTTGGTCCTGTTTCAGACTGTCTACTGCTTCATCCACCAGATTGAGGATGCGCCTTGCATAGACAATGAACGCTTCGCCTTCTGCCGTAAGCTGCATGGATTGACCGCGTTTGCGGTCAAACAGGCGTTGTCCAATCGTTTCTTCCAATCTGACTATGTGTGTGCTGACCGCTGATTGAACAGTGCCGCGTCTTTTTGCCGTCTCTGAAAAATTCAACGTCTCCGCTGAGATGACGAAGCTTTCCAGCCAGCCAAAATCAATAGCCATTAAAATCTCCAAAACAGTTTTTAATGATCATATATAACTGTTTCCAATATTTATATACAGAGCCTATTGCAGACATCTGATTGTCTCCCCCGTGGATTGGTTGATGCGTGACTCTTGAATTCTACCTTGTGGCTTCGGCAGCGGTTCTGCTGACTGGCATTTCAAAGAGCGGATTTGCCGGCGGGCTGGGCGTATTGGCCGTTCCCATGATGTCTCTGTTTCACACACCGCAAGTGGCAGTGACCATCATGATGCCGATCCTGTTGATCATGGATTGTGCGAATATCTGGAAGTATCGCGCCTCATGGTCGCGCAGAATCGTTTGGTCCATGTTGCCGGGGGCCTTTTTGGGTCTTGCTCTGGGTGCCTTTGCCTTTCAGTGGATGAACCCATCATTTCTGAAACTCGCGGTTGGTACGATGGCACTTTTGTTTGCAGCGCAATTTGTTTTGTCAAAAACCAGAGGTGCGGCGCGGCGGGAAACCAGTTCGGCAGCTGTTTTCAGCCTCGGGGCTGTCTCGGGGGTTGCCAGTTTTGTCGCGCATGCCGGAGGTCCGCCTGTAAAGGGCTATCTGTTGCGG
>CAZOCA010000419.1:0-3946 GCA_964578105.1 uncultured Pararhizobium sp. | reverse complement strand
GACCACGGCAAGACGACGTTGACGGCAGCGATTACGAAATATTTTGGTGAATTCAAGGCTTATGATGAGATTGATGGCGCACCAGAAGAGAAGGCTCGTGGCATTACGATTTCCACGGCTCACGTTGAGTATGAAACGGAAGCGCGTCACTATGCGCACGTTGATTGCCCAGGTCACGCCGATTATGTGAAAAACATGATCACTGGTGCCGCTCAGATGGATGGCGCGATTTTGGTTGTGTCCGCAACAGATGGTCCAATGCCTCAGACCCGCGAGCACATTCTGCTTGCCCGTCAGGTTGGTGTGCCTTCACTTGTTGTGTTCATGAACAAGGTTGATCAGGTTGACGATGAGGAGCTTCTTGAGCTCGTCGAGATGGAAATCCGTGAACTGTTGTCCATGTACGAATTCCCTGGTGATGATATTCCCGTGACCATGGGGTCTGCGCTTGTTGCTCTTGAGGGCGGCGATGCGAAGATGGGTGAAGATGCCATTCGCGCTTTGATGAAGACTGTTGATGAATATATTCCTCAGCCAGATCGTCCGGTTGATCTGACATTCCTGATGCCGATTGAAGATGTGTTCTCGATTTCCGGTCGTGGTACCGTTGTAACGGGCCGTGTTGAGCGTGGCATCATCAAGGTTGGTGACGAGATTGAAATCGTTGGCATCCGTGACACACAGAAATCGATCTGTACCGGTGTTGAAATGTTCCGCAAGCTGCTGGACAGTGGTCAGGCTGGTGACAACATTGGTGCTTTGTTGCGTGGTGTTCAGCGTGAAGATGTTGAGCGTGGTCAGGTTCTTTGTAAGCCTGGTACGGTTAAGCCACACACGAAGTTCAAGGCAGAAGCTTATATTCTGACGAAGGAAGAGGGTGGTCGTCACACACCATTCCTGACCAACTACCGTCCACAGTTCTACTTCCGTACAACGGATGTGACGGGTGTTGTTCAGCTTCCGGAAGGTACAGAAATGGTTATGCCCGGCGACAACATCGAAATGGATGTCGAGCTGATCGTGCCAATCGCAATGGAAGAGCGCCTGCGCTTCGCCATTCGTGAAGGCGGACGTACCGTCGGTGCCGGCATCGTTGCAAGCATCATCGAATAATACTTAAGAGCCATTCGGACCTGCCCGGCATCTAAAGCCAAGGGGCAGGTCTTCAAAGGACAGATCCATGAACGGTCAAAACATCCGCATTCGCCTAAAGGCGTTCGACCACCGCGTGCTAGACGTGTCGACGAAAGAAATCGTCTCCACTGCAAAGCGCACAGGTGCTCAGGTGCGTGGCCCAGTACCACTGCCAACACGCATAGAAAAATTCACGGTGAACCGTTCACCTCATATCGACAAGAAAAGTCGCGAACAGTTCGAAATTCGGACACATAAGCGTCTTCTCGACATCATCGACCCGACACCGCAGACAGTGGACGCGCTTATGAAGCTCGACCTTGCGGCCGGTGTCGACGTCGAGATCAAGCTTTAAAGCGGCGGGGGAATGAAGATGACCAGGCGCTCTGGTGTTATCGCACAAAAAATGGGTATGACCCGCGTCTATAGCGACGCTGGGGAACACATTCCGGTAACGGTCCTTAAAGTGGACAATTGCCAAGTTGTAGCTCAACGTACAGTGGAGTCGAATGGCTATACGGCCCTTCAGCTCGGCGTTGGTACCCGAAAAGTTAAAAACACGCCGAAAGCTCTGCGGGGGCATTTTGCTGCCGCCAATGTTGAGCCGAAGCGTCGTGTTGCTGAATTCCGCGTAAGCGAAGACAGTTTGGTTGACGTTGGTGCTGAAATCACCGCTGACCATTTTGTCTCCGGGCAGTATGTGGATGTTGTGGGCACATCGATCGGTAAAGGTTTTGCCGGTGCGATGAAGCGTCACAACTTTGGTGGCATGCGTGCTTCTCACGGTGTATCAGTCTCCCACAGGGCACACGGTTCTACCGGCCAGTGTCAGGATCCGGGTAAGGTTTTCAAAGGCAAGAAGATGGCTGGCCATCTTGGCGCTGAACGTGTGACCACCCAGAACCTTGTTGTCGTCAAGACAGACGCTGACCGCGGACTTATCCTGGTAAGGGGCTCTGTTCCCGGTGCCAAGGGTGGCTGGATCATGATTTCTGACGCGATCAAGCGCACACTTCCTGCTGAGGCTCCAATGCCGGCTGCCATTCGAGCATCCGCTGCGGCTCCTGTTGCTGAAGAAGCGCCTGCAGAAGCGCCAGCTAGCGAAGAGAGTGCAGAATAATGAAACTCGCTGTTAAAACACTTGATGGCGCCGATGCGGGGTCCGTCTCTGTTGCAGATGACGTGTTTGGTCTTGAGCCACGCGCTGACATTCTGCACCGTATGGTCCGCTATCAGTTGGCCAAACGTCGTGCTGGCACGCATGCGGTGAAGAACCGTGCTGATGTTGTTGGCTCGACACGGAAATTTGTTAAGCAAAAAGGCTCTGGCGGCGCGCGTCACGGCAATAAAAAGGCGCCTCAGTTCCGTTCTGGTGGTCGTGCATTTGGTCCCGTTGTACGTGACCATGCAACGGATCTTCCAAAAAAGGTTCGGGCGCTGGCTCTGAGACATGCTTTGTCTACCAAGGCGAAGGCTTCTGAGTTGATCGTGCTGGAAGATGCAAATCTTTCCGACGCAAAGACAAAGGTTCTGACAGCTAAGCTGAAGGAACTGGGTGTGAGCAATGCATTGGTGATTGATGGCGCAGAGGTGAACGAAAATTTCGCACGTGCTGCCGGTAACATTGCGCAGCTCGATGTGCTGCCAATACAGGGCATCAATGTTTACGACATTCTGCGTCGTGACGTTCTGGTTCTTACCAAGGCTGCACTTGGTGCACTTGAGGAGCGCTTCAAATGATCAAGCTGTCCGCATATGACGTTATCGTCAGTCCGGTTATCACCGAGAAATCAACCAATGCTTCCGAGCATAATCAAGTTGTTTTCAACGTGGCGCCGACAGCGACGAAACCAGAAATCAAATCTGCAGTCGAAAAACTGTTTGGTGTGAAGGTCGAGAAGGTCAACACACTTGTCCGTAAGGGCAAGGTCAAACGCTTTCGCGGTATTAAAGGTCGCCAGTCTGACGTGAAAAAAGCAGTCGTCACGTTGAAAGACGGTGAGACCATCGACGTAACGACCGGTCTTTAGGCCGGGTTGCGACAAGGGAATAGGCAAGAACAATGGCATTGAAAAAGTTCAAACCGAATACACCGGGCCAGCGCCAGCTGGTGATTGTGGATCGGTCCGGCCTTTGGAAGGGTAAACCGGTCAAAACTTTGACCGAGGGGCTCTCCAAATCCGGTGGTCGTAACAATACAGGGCGCATCACAGCACGCCGTCGTGGTGGTGGTCACAAGCGTACCTATCGTGTGATTGATTTCAAACGCACGAAGTTGAACGTTGAAGCGACTGTAGAGCGTCTGGAGTATGATCCAAACCGGACCGCTTTTATCGCGCTCATCAAATACAGCGATGGTGAGCAGGCCTATATTTTGGCACCACAGCGTTTGCAGGTTGGTGACAAGGTTATTGCCAGCGAAAAAGCAGACGTGAAACCTGGCAACGCGATGCCATTGGGTGCGATGCCTGTTGGAACCATTATCCACAATGTGGAAATGAAGCCAGGTAAGGGCGGTCAGATTGCTCGCTCAGCTGGTGCCTATGCGCAATTGGTTGGTCGTGATGCCGGGTATGCTGTCATTCGTCTGAATTCAGGCGAACAGCGCCGTGTACCATCTGCCTGTATCGCTTCGGTTGGTGCGGTTTCAAACCCGGATCACAGCAATATCAGTCTTGGTAAAGCCGGCCGATCCCGCTGGTTGGGCCGTCGTCCAAGTGTTCGTGGTGTTGCCATGAACCCGGTCGATCACCCACATGGTGGTGGTGAAGGTCGTACATCTGGTGGTCGTCATCCGGTTACGCCTTGGGGC
>CAZOCA010000418.1:0-3950 GCA_964578105.1 uncultured Pararhizobium sp. | reverse complement strand
TAAGATATTGATATCATTGTTAATAAGAATGTGGGCAAGATGCCAGATGCCGAGCCGGTTGCATCTGTTTCTCTGGCCCGCAAGGACATGAATTGACTACGAAGTATGTATTGATTCAGGTGGCAAGTGTGCGGTCTTCGTCGGACAACTCATCGGGGAGATCATCGAAGCTGGCGTAGTTGAGTTTATAGAGTTGCGCGTAGAGGCCACCGTGCTCGATGAGTGTATCGTGGTCGCCTTGCTCAACGAGCCGTCCCTGCTGCAGCACAAGGATGCGGTCGGCATTTCGGATCGTGGCGAGACGATGCGCAATGACCAGCCCGGTACGCCCTTCCAGCAGCCGCTGCAGCGCTTTCTGAATCTGCATTTCGGTGTAGCTATCGATGTTGGCGGTCGCCTCGTCCATTATCAGAATTTTTGCATCCGTCACCAGCGCGCGGGCAAAACTCAGAAGCTGGCGTTGCCCAAGGCTGAGATTGCTTCCGCGCTCTGCCAGCATCGTGTCATAACCCTGTGGCAGGGCTTTGATAAAATCATGGGCGCCAACGGCTATTGCGGCTTCAACCACCGCATCGTCATCCGCCCAATCGGTGGCATAGCGGATGTTGTCCCGCACTGTACCGGTGAACAAATAGGGCTCTTGCAGCACCATCGCGATATGGCGTCCAAGGCTCTTCTGCGTGACGTCACGCACATCGCGCCCGCCAACAAAAACCGCGCCGTCCTGCACGTCGTAGAACCGGTGTATCAGCGCCATTGAGCTTGATTTTCCGGAGCCGGTCGGGCCGACCAATGCCACCGTCTCACCGGAATTCACACGGAAACTGACGTCCTTGAGCACGGGGTGCTCTGGATTATAGCCGAAGGTCACATTGCGGAATTCGACCGAACCATCGTCGCTATCCCCAAGCGGCGTGGCATTTTGGGCGTCTTTGACATCAACATCGACGTCCAGAACTTCTGTCAGCCGGTGACCAGAGGCCATGGCGCGCTGCATCACCGAATATTGCATTGTCAGCGACCGGATCGGGTCAAAGAACCGCTGAATGTAAAACAGGAAAGCCACCATGACGCCGACCTCGATCCGCCCCGACACCACCATCAGGCCACCGGCCACGGCCACAACTGCCATGGCGCTGCCTGTCAGAGTGTCGACAATCGGGATCATGATCTGCGACAGTTTTGAAGCCCGCAATTGGGCCTTGTAAGTGTTGTCAACGAGCTGCTCATAGAGTTCGGCATTCAAATTGGCACGGTCCATGGCCTGAACGGCACGCACGCCGTGAATAGCCTCGGCCAACGCACCATTGGTGATTGAGTTCGCTTCATGGGCAGCCATGAAGGCGGCACGGGCGCGGGTCAGCCACAAGATGCGAACCCCGAACAGGACCGGAATGACCGTCAGGACCATCAACGCCAATTGCCAGTCGAGCCACAGCATGACCGCCACGATCCCGAACAAGAGCAGCAGATCACCGATGGCGAGCACCGAGGTTTCAAGAAATTCCTGCATGGAGTTCACATCGCCCTGCAAGCGCGACATCAGCCGGCCCACTTCGGTTTTGTCCATGAAGGAGAGGGACACGCGTTGCAAATGGCTGAACATGGCGCGCCGAATATCGAACAGAACGTCCTCGGCCATTCTGCCGGTCACGAGTTCCTGCACTCGCGAGGCGAAAAAATTGATGGCGATGATGATGGCAAACAATGCCACGATTCCAAGCAATATTGTTGGCGGCGCATCAGGTGCCATTCCATTGTCGATCGCATAGCGGATCAAGAGCGGGATTGTCAGCTGAGAGAGCGTAAATGTGACCACGGCGGCAACGGAAATCACCACATTGCGCTTATAGGGGCGGACAAACTGCCAGACCCGTTGCGTGACCTTGCCGTCGAACACTCGGCCAAAAATCTCTTCCTCGATGCGGTCCGATCCGACAACGGCGCGCATGCGCGGGCTTTCATCGTCTTGTGGGTCGAGTGGGTCTTGCGGGTTGTGCGGTTCACCGGGTTTTGTCTGGCTCATTGTGTATCCACCTTCCCGGCCACCTTTTCAGCCAGAATCTCGGCATTGGGGCGCATCTGCAATTCGTGCAAATCGCTATAGCGCCCACCCAGCTTCAACAATTCTTCATGACTGCCTTGTTCAATGATCCGGCCCTCTTCCAGAAACAGGATTCTATCGGCGTGCATCAGGCTGGCCAACCGATGGGCCACGATCAGGGTCACGCAATCCTTGGCGTAATCCTTAAGTGCTGTGCGGATACGGTTTTCTGTCCCGGCATCAATGGCAGCGGTTGAATCGTCAAAGATCAAGACCGTCGGCTTCATCATAAGCGTGCGTGCGATCGACAGACGCTGACGCTGACCGCCGGACAAGGACACACCGCGCTCGCCGACAATCGTGCCGTATTTGCCGGGCAGGCCCAGAATATAGTCATGCAGCTGCGCGGATTCTGCAACGCCGCGGATCTCGCGCGTCTCAGTGAAGGGGTGGGCATAGGCGATGTTGTTCTCGATTGACGTGGTGAACAGGAAGCTATCCTGTTGGACCACAGCGACAGCCTTGCGAACGGACGACAAGGTCGCGTCGCGAATGTCCTGCCCGTCGATGCTGATGGATCCCTGTGTGGGATCGTAGAAACGCGGGATCAGGTGCATCAAAGTTGTTTTTCCCGAGCCAGGCGGGCCGACAATGCCGACAGTCTCGCCTTTATGTGCCTCAAAGCTGATGCCCGACACGGCCCGTCGGTCTGTGTTCCCCTCATACCCAAAGCTGACATTTTCAAGCTTCAGCGTGCCATTGGTGATCTTAAGATCCTGCGCGCCTGGCGCGTTCTCGATTTCGGCCTCGTGATCAATCAGAGCGAACAGACGCGCGCCGCAGGTTGATGCGCGCGCATATCCATTCACCATCATGCCCAACTGGCGCACTGGCATCTGCAGGATGGTCATGAAGGTCAGGAACGTGGCCAGAGTGCCGAGCGTGATTTCTCCTGATGCCACCTGGCGCCCACCGAAATACAGGACCAATCCCATAGAGACGAAGAAGGCCAGCGTCATCGCAGATGTGTTCTTGACCCGGGTCTCGATCCGTTCATGGCTGAGTTCCAGCGCTGATTTGGACGCGACTTCAAACTTTTCCATTTCGTATTCTGACGAGGCAAAGGCCCGCACCACGCGAATACCGGCAAGGTTTTCCTCCATCACCTGACTGAGAACGCCCAAGCGTTCCTGCAAAATGAGCCAGGTTCGGCGCAGAGCCAGCCGCATGACCGTGCTGCGCCATCCCGCGAAAGGCACGAATGACAGTGCCAGCAGACCGAGAGTCAGATTGGTTGATAGCAGCAGCGCCGCCCCAAGCCCGATCAACAGGCCCAGAAGAACGGTGCGCACCAGCGCGGTTGAAAAAAACATCCGCACGCCTTCCAGATCCAGCATGCCGACCGTGATCAGGTCGCCGGAATGGGTGCGGTCGTGAAACGAAAAGGGCAGGCTTTGGATTTTTCCATAAACGGCATTTCGGATGTCACGCGCCAGAGCATGTCCGACGGACTCCGCAGTGTAGTTCTGGATGAGTGTGAATAGTCCGCGTGCAATGCTGGCAATGAACAACAGCAATGCAATCGGGTAAAGCGTTTCGGGTTCGGCCATTGCCGCAGCCACTGCCAGGGTCTGATCCACCGCGCGCCCAAGGATAACCGGGATCGACAACTGCATCAAAACCGCCGCCACGGTTGCAATTAATGCTGACCATGCGCGGACGGGGTAGCGAAACGCCATCCGCGTGATACGGGCAATGGCACCAAGACCTGCCTGGCGATCAACAGCGGCTGTCCGGCGAAATATCCGGTCGGAACTGGCCTCGCGACCAGATTGAACATTTTTTGTCATTTTTGTCGCCACGGAATCAACGTCGTGGCCTCCATATGCGTCGACTTAATAGTCTA
>CAZOCA010000417.1:264-3950 GCA_964578105.1 uncultured Pararhizobium sp. | reverse complement strand
CTTTTGGCCTGACTGTAACGAAAACCGCAATTGAGAAATTATGCGAAAACGAATTTGGGCTGACGGCAGCACTAACGCTGCGTGAAAATGCAGGCGTACCGGTTGTAACCGACAACGGGAACCTTGTTTTGGATGCATCGTTTGGCCGTATTCCCGACACAAAAGGGCTTGCAATAGGGCTCTCGCAGATACCGGGTCTTGTAGAGCATGGTTTGTTTATCGATATAGCAGATGTTGCATTTATTGCGGGGCCGGGTGGTGTGGAAACCATATTACCTGTGGCTTCAGCCTGATCAGGATCGGCAATTGACTTGCCGGGAGACAAAATCAATGGGGAACCAAGAATGACATATTTCTTCAAAATGCGCAGCGCACTGCTCGCACTGGTACTTATGGGGGCTGGCACTGTGTTGCCACAGTCGGCGGATGCACAAAGCCCGACAGACCCTGAAGTCATCAAGATGATGAATGATCCGGCCGCGCTCAAAATTGCCAATGAGATTCTGGAAGTTTCGCGCGTCACATCAGGTTACAACAATATTCTTCCCGAAATGGCAGAGCGCACCAAGCAGACATTCACACGGACTGCTCCACAATTGGCAACTCTGATTTCTGAAGTGACTGATACAGTCGCCGTTGGCTTGATTTCCAAACGCGTGGAACTGCAGCAGGAAGCTGCAAAACTTTGGACCATGCGTTTCAGCAAAGACGAACTTGAAGACATTCTGGAATTCTACAATTCTCCGGTTGGCGTCAAATTTTCTCTGAACTACCCACCTATTTTGCGAGATTCAGTCGAATTGACCAATGATTGGGGTAACGAGCTGGCACAGGAACTGGCAGCTAAAGTGCGGATTGAAATGGGTTTGCGCGGTCACAAGCTCTAATACGCTTTTCGCAAGACAGAATTTGGCAATTGATGAGCGTTTGCTGGCTTGAGCGAAACGCATGGGGAACTGTTTCATGCAGGAATTTGACTACGATCTGTTCGTAATCGGAGCAGGGTCGGGCGGTGTTCGCGCGGCCCGAATCGCATCACAATATGGCGCAAGAGTAGCCATTGCCGAAGAATATCGGGTTGGCGGGACCTGCGTGATCAGGGGCTGTGTGCCCAAGAAACTATTTACCTATGCAGCGCATTATTCAGAAGATTTTGAGGATGCTGCCGGCTATGGCTGGACGGTTGGTGAGACCAGCTTTGACTGGGCGACACTGATCGCAAACAAGGACCGCGAAATCGATCGCCTCAATGGCATCTACATCACCAATCTTGAAAAAGCCGGTGTTGAGGTCTTTGAAACACGTGCAACCATGCGGGATCGCCATTCCGTCTATCTGGTGAATGAAGAACGCCACGTTACCGCAAAGACCATTTTGATTGCGACCGGCGGAACCCCAAACTTTGATCCAAGCATTGACGGTATTGAGCACACGATCAGCTCCAATGAAGCGTTCCATTTGGAAAAGCTGCCAAAATCAATCGTGATTGCTGGCGGCGGCTATATCGCCCTGGAGTTTGCCTGTATTTTCAATGGCCTGGGAGTGGATACCACTGTTATTTATCGCGGAGAAAAAGTGCTGCGCGGATTTGACAATGATGTGCGGGACCTGGTCCAACAATCCATGATCGACAATGGCATTACAATTGATGTCGGTGACGTCTTCACCAATATCAAGAAGACGGAAGCCGGACTGGTCGGCCATACCCAAAAAGGCAAAGCGCTGAAGGCGGATCAGATCATGTTCGCGATTGGCCGTTCACCGAACACCGACGGGCTCGGGCTTGCCAATATTGGAATTGAGTTGAATGGCAAGGGTGCCATCAAGGTTGATGAGTATTCGCGTACATCAATCGACAATATTTTTGCGGTTGGCGATGTGACCGACAGGGTCAATTTGACACCCGTTGCAATTCGCGAGGGACACGCTGTCGCAGATAATGAATTTGGTGGCAAAGACGTGATTGTGGATCATCGCGAGATCGCAACGGCTGTTTTCACAACACCGGAAATAGGCACCGTTGGAATATCGGAAGAGGAGGCTGTTGCCACATTCGCGTCTGTCGATGTTTACAAATCCAGCTTCCGCCCGATGAAGTCTATCCTTCCGGGACGTAATAACAAGATGCTGATGAAGCTGATTGTGGATGCTGACACGGACCGTGTTGTCGGTTGCCATATCGTTGGTCCGGCTGCAGGCGAGATGTCGCAATTGGTCGGGATTGCGGTCAAAATGAAGGCAACCAAAGCCGATTTTGACGCCACCATGGCTGTCCATCCAACCGCAGCAGAGGAATTGGTGACCATGCGCGAGCCAACGACACGGCACAGGCGGGACAGCTAAATTTCCTTCTAGGCTTGTTTCGTCGTGTCGGGCGCACGATATGTTGAGTAGGAAGTTAAGAAGAGCCCAATCAACACAAACCCAGTGGAACCGGAAATGAATTTCATAAAGCAAATCTTGCAATTTTCGATCAGAGTAGTGACCTCGATCATTTCCCTGGTGGTGTTGCTGGGTGTTGGACCTTTGGCTCTGGGCGCGTTGGTCGTGGCGACACTCGCCGTTGTCCTTCGGGTCAAATGGTTACAGCGCAAATTCTCAAAACAGGCTGACCCACGCATGGTGAATGCGGAAAAAACCGCAGATGGCCAATACACGGTCTCCGGTCTTTAGCAGCAAGCTAAGCCCTAGCTGCATCCCTCCAGTGTTTCCGTAATCAGATGATCAACCACGTTTTTGAGCGCGGTTTTATCATCATGACCCGCATTTTTTGCCTTATCAAACACGGCTAGCTGTCGTTCAGCACTGGTTCCATGCTGGACTATTTTGCGGCAATGCTGAACTTCATCCACACAATCCAGGGCTTCAGCATCTTCGGTGACCAGTTCAATCAACTCTTCAATGAGTTGTGAATAGGCAATGGCTGTTCCTGCGCCAAAATCGATCAATTTTCCCTCAACGCCGTGGCGCTGCGCTAACCAGCGGTTTTCATTGATGAGGAAGTGCGAATAGGTCCGCCAGCGCTGGTTTGCCACGCGCAGGCGAAACAGCATCCGGGCCAAACAGCGATACATGGAGGCGATGGCAAGCGCATCTTCAACGCGCGTACACACATCAGTTATGCGCATCTCCAGGGTTGGATAACGATCCGATGGCCTCAGGTCCCACCAGACCTTGGTCGCATCCTCAATGACACCGGCCTTAACCAGCGTATCAATTGTCCGACGATACTCGTCGGCACTGTCAAAGCTGTAGGGCAGGCCAGTTCTTGGCATTTCGTCGAAGACTGACAGGCGATAGGACTTCAAACCGGATTTACGACCCTGCCAGAATGGAGAGCTTGTCGAGAGTGCCAGCAAATGCGGAAGAAAATACGTGAGCTGATTGAACAGATCGTTGCGCACAGCCCGGTCTTCGATGCCGATATGGACATGCATGCCGCAGATCACCATGCGCCTGGCCACAACCTGTAAATCCTGAGCCAACTCGTTGTAACGTTCCTTATCTGTATTCTGCTGACGGTCCCATTTCGCAAATGGGTGGGTGGAACAGGCAATGGGTGCAAGACCATAAGCATTGGCAGCACTGGCCACCGTTGCGCGGAAATGCTGCAACTGTACGCGGGCTTCGTCTATCGTTGCGCAGACCGGAGTGCCGACTTCAACCTGGCAACGCAGGAATTCCGG
>CAZOCA010000417.1:0-254 GCA_964578105.1 uncultured Pararhizobium sp. | reverse complement strand
CCATGAAGTCCGCCGGCGGATCCACGGCAAGGTCCCGTGTGTCCTTATCAACGAGAAGATATTCTTCCTCGATGCCCATTGTCAGTTCCGGCTCTTGCCGATTGTCTGTCATAGTTTGGCGCCCCTCCAGTTCTGCTGACCAGCCTGCCACAAAGCCCTGCGATAAGACAACTTTTGAGGCCGTCGCAGGACATCCGTTTTAATTCGATAGTAAGCCTTTGAATCCTGACGCAATCATGTGTATATACCGCCAC
>CAZOCA010000416.1:0-3954 GCA_964578105.1 uncultured Pararhizobium sp. | reverse complement strand
CCGCAATGTTCCCGGCATGGTCTATGCCATCTTCAATGCAGCGTTTATGGGCAATGTTATCATGCTGTTGGGCATGTTGGTCTTGACCCGGCACATTGCCAAAATTGCCATGATCCCCAAAGAATATCTGCTGCCGCCCCTGGTCATCATGTGTGTCGTGGGAACCTTTGCCATTTCAAACGCATGGTCGACCGTCTTCGTCATGCTGTTGTTTTCTTTTGTAGGCTTTGGGCTGGAGCGCAGCGGCTATGCACTGGCCCCCTTTGTCATCGGCTTTATTCTGGCGCCAATCGCCGAGGAAAACCTGCGTTCGGCGACCATGTTCACAGATGGGGCCATCATGCCTCTTCTGCTCACCCCTGTGCCCATTGCAGTTATCATCATCAGTACGATCATGTTTTTGCTGAACAGACGCTTTTCCTGAAGGACATACCATGAGTCTGCGCATTTTTGATGTTTTGCTGCTGTTTATCGGAGCGGCCTTTACCTATCAGGCTATCCAGACACCACCGGAAAACTACGACGTCATGGGCCCGTCCCTTTGGCCTCTCTCTGTCGCGATATCGCTGTTGGCCTTGCTAGTCCTGTCTTCGGTCTTTTCCGGACGATCAGGCGAAAACCGGGAATCACCACTCAGCATTCGATTTTGGCTCATGTGCCTTGCCATGATCGCATTTGTTGGCCTGCAACTCGTGGCGATTGTGCCGTTTTTCCTGTCCGCCGCCACTTTTTGTTTTTGCGCATTCCTGCTGATGACACATCACCGCGATGTCAAAAGCCTCCTGCAGGCTGGCGGCGCTGCGCTGTTATTCTGCTTTGCGATCCAATACGTCTTCACGCAATTCATAAGTCTGGATCTGAAAACAGCCTTTTAACGCCCAAGATGAATTGTAGGCCTTAGGGCCATTTTACCTCTGGCGGCATGGAAGACAGGATGGAGGCAACATTGCCACCAGTCTTCAGACCAAAGATCGTACCCCGGTCATAGAGCAGATTGAATTCCACATAGCGCCCACGGCGGATCAGCTGCTCATCACGAGCGGCAGCATCCCAATCCTGCTCCATATTGGCGCGCACCAATTGTGGATAAATATCCCGAAAGGCGCGGCCCACATCCTGTGTGAAGGCAAAACCTGCATCCCAATTACCGGAATTCAGATAATCGTAGAAAATGCCGCCAACGCCGCGCGTTTCCTTACGGTGCGGCAAGTAGAAATACGTGTCACACCAATCCTTGTAACGCGGATAGTCAGCCACTTCATGGGCTTCGCAGGGCGCACGCATGGCCGCATGAAAGGCCTGCGTATCCGCATCATCCTGTGTGCGCCGCGCATCCAGAACTGGCGTCAGATCCGCTCCACCGCCAAACCACTGGCGTGTCGTCACAACCATTCTGGTGTTCATGTGAACGGCAGGCACATGGGGGTTTTGCGGGTGGGCAATTAGTGAAATTCCGCTGGCCCAAAAGGAAGGGTCCTCGTTCGCGCCCGGTATCTGGCCGCGAAATTCCGGCGCAAACTCGCCATGAACCGCTGATATGTGAACACCCACCTTTTCAAAGACCCGCCCGCGCATAAGCGACATTTCGCCACCGCCGCCCTTGGCACCACTATGGTCCGTGCGTTGCCATTCTGTCCGTTCAAACCGTCCCGGAGCGCGGTCGGACAAAGGCCCGGCTAGATCATCTTCAAGCACTTCGAAGGAAGCACAAATCTCATCGCGTAATTGACGGAACCAATTGGACGCAATCTGTTTCTTGTCTTCAATCCCCTCGGGCACGGGGCCGGGAACTGGCTTTGACGGCGCATCTTTCTGATCGGTCACGGGCTTATCCATCATATGCTGTTTTGTCTGCCACTTGTCTTTCAGACTTTACGCTTCAAATCCAGACCCTGGGGTGCGGACTCTTTATGGGTCCGCACCCTAAAGAGCCACTTGTCTCAACGCTTCGCCCAGGACCATGGCCCCGGAAATCGCTACATTCAGCGAACGGGCATCACCATGCATGGGAATAAGAATGCGCGCATCCGCGGCCTCATGCACCTGATCCGGTACACCAGCAGACTCCCGGCCCAGCATCAGCACATCATTTTCCTGAAACCGAAAATCTGTATAGACCTCTGCCGCTTTAGTAGAGAGCAGCACAATGCGGCGCTTCTCGTCACGGCAAAAGGCCTGAAACGCGGCCCAGTCAGCATGTTGCACGAGAGCTGCCTTCTCCAGATAATCCATCCCGGCCCGCCGGAAATTCCGGTCACTCAGCACAAAGCCTGCGGGCAGAATAATATGCACCGGCACATTCAGGCAGGCTCCAGTGCGCAGCAGCGTTGCTGTATTTTGTGGTATGTCAGGCTGGTAAAGTGCAAGTGAGAGCGCCATTTAAATGCCATGCTCCAAATTCAGATTCAATTTCGATTCCAATTTCCAAATGTTCCGGCGTCAGAAAGACCTGCCTCATGTTAAAGCGAATTCTGCGCCCGTTTGAACGCATCATAGATCCGCTGGCACCCTCTCCGACCAAAGACCTGCCAAACGACAGCGTCACCGGCTTCATATGGTACTTTGCGCGGCAGGCCAAATGGCCTTTCATTCTGTTTTTGCTGTCTGGAATTCTGGTTGCGGGCGTCGAGGTGTTGCTGTTCCAGTATATCGGCCACATCATTGATCTGTTGAACGATCCTGCTGTACAGGCCAGCCGCGAAACTCTGCTCACCGATTATCTGGGAACGTTCCTGATGATGGCGGCAGTGGTGGTGATCGGCCGCTTTGCTATTCTCATGCTGGCAGCTGTGCTTGAGCAGCAGGTTATTGTGCCCAGTTTTTTCAATCTGGTGCGCTGGCAGGCCCACCGCTCGGTCATTCGCCAGTCCTTGACCTATTTTCAGAATGATTTTGCAGGCCGCATCGCCACCAAAGTGCTGCAATCGGGTCAGGCCGTTGGTGATTTCCTCATCAACATCATGCAGGGCATCTGGTTTTTCATCATCATTGGCATCTCCACCATTGGAGTCTTTTCCGGATTGGACTGGCGGCTGGCCAGCGTCGTTGTTGTCTGGTTTGCCTGCTATTTTGGACTGGCGGCCTTTTTGGTGCCCTCGATCCGTCATGCGGCTAAAAAGTCAACAGATATGCGCTCCGTTTTTAATGGCCGTATCGTCGATGCCTATTCAAACATCTATACGATCAAACTGTTCGACACGCGTGGCCAGGAAGACGCCTTTGCTGAAGAGGGTCTGCTATGGATGCTGACAAGCGTCCGCACATTGACCCGGGCCATAACCCGCGTGCGTTTCAGCCTTGCTTTGCTGAACGGCTTCTTCATGGCGGCCACCGGTTACATATGCCTTATCATGTGGCAGGCTGACGGCATTACGGCTGGCGGCATCGCAATTGCCCTGGGTCTGGTGCTTCGGCTCAACACAATGTCGGGCTGGATGATGTTCCAGATTTCGGGCCTGTTTCGAGATTTGGGAACCATTCAGGATTCCATGGAAACGGTATCTCAGGTCCCGGCCCTGCTGGACGCGCCGTCTGCCCCGGCTTTGCCCAAGGTTGATGGCGCCATTGCCTTTGACCACGTTGGCTTTCACTACGGAAAACTGGATGACCCCAAAATTGAACCTGCCAAGGGTGTGCTGCATGACATTACGCTGAATATTGCGCCGGGCGAGAAAATCGGTCTGGTCGGGCGGTCCGGTGCCGGCAAGTCCACCTTGGTGAACCTTTTGCTGCGGCTCTATGATGTGGAAAGCGGACGCATCACCATTGATGGCCACAACATTGCAGATGTCACCCAAAATTCCCTGCGCGGTCAGATTTCCATGGTCACGCAGGATACCTCCCTGCTGCATCGCTCGGTGCGGGAAAATATTCTCTATGGTCGGCCCGATGCCAGTGAAGCGGACATGATCCAGGCAGCGACTCAGGCAGAAGCCATGGAGTTCATTGCCGACT
>CAZOCA010000415.1:0-3963 GCA_964578105.1 uncultured Pararhizobium sp. | reverse complement strand
CGGTTACGACGGCGTCTTCGCTATATGAAAATCGGCCACCGCTTTCGAACACCTTTTTGAAGAATTCAGTGTCCTCTCCGCCGGTTTGACCACGCAACAGGTTGAACCGTCTTCCCGAAATGCTGGGTGCGGTCATATTCATCAACACATTGCAGGTATAGCCGGTCCTGATCTGCCCATTGACCCAAACCGGGTAGGTGGAATGGAAATCACCAACTTTGAGCCATTTCGGCGCAACGTCCAGATGGCTGGCAATCACAGGACCCAAAACCACGTCAGCCCCGGAAGTTTGCATTTCCTGTATCAGGCTTTTCAACCAGTTTTCCGTCACGATTTCATCATCATCGACAAAGGCGACAAGCTTGGCTGTACTCGCTTCCAGACATTTGTTTCTCGCAATGGAGATATTGCCCGCAGGACCATGCAGATAGGTAATCGGGTGATTGGATTTATCTGCAAAACCGTCAACCAGCGCTTTTGCTGTAGGCTTCCAGTCATTGTCGACAACAATGATCCGTACTTCATGGCCCTTGATCATCTGCAATCTGTTGAGAGATTCCAGAGTGTGAAGGAGTTCAGCACGTTGAAACGTGCACACACAAATATCGATTGAAGTTGGTTCGCCCGAATGCCTCATAAGCTCAATCGCCCGGCTTCGTTGCGGCGACAGCCATCTGTCGCCAGAAGCCGATCGACCAGGCCAGGTGCATGGTCATGGCCGAGAGACCGGCCAGTGAGATTGACCAATCGCGTTGTTGATACGCCAGATAAAACCCGTAAGAGAGACAGACGCCCATCCATACGATAAGCGGCATGATTGCCGCCCAATGAAAGACCGCCAGGGTCGACAGCAGAATTATTGGCAAAATGGTAACAGGAAGCAGTTGTCTGGCTTTGGGAGCCACACGGTGTTTGATCAGGTTTTGGGCCCTGCCAAAGCCATAATTCTGATACTGCCGGAACAGGCTGGCCACAGTCTGACGTGGATAATATGTGCATCTGGTTTTGCTGGTGAGCCAAATTCGATAGCCCGCAGCGGACAATCGGTAGTCCAGTTCAGCATCTTCATTGGCCTTAAAGGCAACATCGTAGCCGCCAACATCGCAAAATGCGGAAATGGTCATCAGGGCATGATGACCGTGATCGACCCATTGACCTGACACGATTGAGCGGTGTTTGGCACCGCCATTGCCAAGCTTTGAATTTTGCGCGGCAGCGTTGGATCTCTGAAAAGTCCGGAGCCCGACAGTGTCCATTGAAACGGCAACAGAATCAGCATTGGTTGCCTTGGCTTCTTGAATCAATTGCGCGCAATAATCATCCGGGTATTCGCAATGTGCATCGATCCTGATGAGGTATTCTGCTTCGTCACCAAACTCGCTGACACACAGATTCACGGCCCAGCTTTGGATCTTGTAAGGGTTGTCAAACAGGACAATGTTTGGATGATCGGAACTGAATTTCTCAACAATTTTTCTTGTTCTGTCTTGGCTGCCGCCATCGGCGACAATGATCTTGAATTTTTCAGGATCGGTTTTGACTGCCAACTGAGCCAGCAGAGAACCAATGTGAGCCTCTTCATTCAGGCAGGGAATGATAATCAGGGCGGTATATCGATTTGAACTCGCCATACTAAGTTCTCCCCAGGGAAACGGAGGCGGGAATGTCCCGGGCGCTGGAATGGCTGGTCACAATGGAGCCAGCAATTTTAGAAACCAACGCCTCACAATCCTTCAGATCGCAAACCCACAGTTTTTTGGGAAGCGCTGTCACCGCATTTCGGTGCGCGTGATATTGCTCGCTGGTAAGCGTGCTCAAAACCCTCGAGAGCTCCCGTGTGGAAAGGTCTTCCATCGGAATGCCGATGAGCCGGGCGGACAGGAATTCTGCGGTTTCGGTGTGCTTTACGGCAATTGGAACTGCGGCGAAACGACATCCCTCATACAGCCGGTTTGGCAAAAGCCAAGCGGAGTTTTGGCCAGCCTCAAACAGATCGATCACCCAGGAGAAGTGAACGTCTTCATACATAGCCGACAAGTCTTCGGGGTTTTTGTAGCGTCCTTCAAAAGACATGTAGGGCTGGGCTTTGACGAAGTCATGAAAATCCGGAAAGACATCGAGGGAAGGAATGCCGCGCAAAACAATTTGGAACTTTCCTTGTTGCTCCTGCGTAAATTCCGAAAGTACTTCCAAAGAACGTTTACATCTGAGCGCTCCAAACCACCCGATTTTCCAAGGGGAGTGCGCGCGCGCGCTTGCCTCATGTCCGTCTGATGCAGAAATATCGACCAGTTCAAGGTGCTTGTTTTCAACAATTTCTATGGGCTGAGTGACATCGGCCAGAGGTCTGAAATAGTTCCGTACAAACGCCGGTGAACTCGTGATGATGATGGAGACATGTCTGAGCAGCCGCTTTTCAAGGCGCCTTAAGACACTGCCCATCTGGTCCCTGCGCAACATCAGGCGATGGATATCAAGGCACTCATAGGCAATCTTGATCTCTGGTGAACCAAAAAATGACTTCAGCTTCGCAGCGATCACCAGCATCTCAAGGTTTCTAGCAATGATCACATCGGGTTTTGCCAGATGCCCGAACTTGCCGCGTATGGACAATGTGGATTTCACAACGGCAACAGCGCGCTGCATGAAATTGCCGTTCTCGGTTTGCCCCAGCTCAATGGGGGCAACATCCTCGATAAGTGCTACAGGCTCCTGAGATCTTCTGAACCCGGCGATTGCAACATTTGCTCCGCCAGCCTGGAACATCATAAGGCGTCTGCGAACAGCCGGGTCAGCAAGGTCGTGCACAAGATACAGAAACTGGGGCGGCGCCCTATCAGTCGTGCCAGGTTCGCTGAGGTCCTGCGGGCGCATATCAGTTACCCGCTGGTTCAAAATTGCAGGCGACGGATCCGTCAAACTGACAAGGCTCGTCAAAGCCCGTGAAGGCGACACGATCGATATACATCAGAACCGGTTCATCCGGCGCGGAGAAGGGGCCCATCCAATCGACAAACGTGTCTGATCCCCATAGGCTGAAATAGATCTTTTGAAGATTGCTCGGCAGCACGTCTGTGTCACTGGTCTGGTGGACCAGATTGCCGTTAACATACCAATGCATTTGCCCTGGTTCCCAGACAAACGCGTAGTTGTTGAAGCCACTGTCCGACGCGCCCTCAAGGGGAATCAAAGCCTCATTGCCGCCACTGCCACCCACATAATAGTTGAGTTGGACTTTGCTTGTATCTTTCAGGAGAAACTCAAAATCGATCTCATCGTGAGGCTTTTTATGCACCGGTCCGATATAGGTGAAAAATGCGGCATTGAGGCCGGAGCCGCTGCCAGTTTTGATCCGAGCTTCATAGACGCCATATCCAAACCGCGCATAGGTCTGTACTTCGCCACATACATAGTCGCGATCAGCAGTCGTCTGCTGCTTGAATTGCAGCACAAGCATGTCATCTGAAATGCCGGTTGCGCCTTTTGACCAAGTGCAGTTTTGGTGATCGCCATTGGCCCATCCGTCAGAGATGTACCAGCGGCTTGAATCCAGAGAGTTGAAGTCATCGACAAAGGAAACTCCGCTGTCCAAATCATCTGCATAGGATGGCTCGGACCAAAGCGTTGTCAGACCGGCTACACTGACAGACGCGATCAGGACGGCCGCGAGGGCCTGCTTGCCCTTCTTGTTTTCTGGAAATGGTTTCAGTCCATGGACTGAAGCGCTCGAAGGCGCAATTGCCAGGTCGCTGACGACAGAAGTCTCATTTGAGCCGACATCAGCGGCCATCTTCAGGGCCAGCTTTTCAAGCTCCACAATACCTTTGTGCTGCTCTGAAAGCGCCAGGATCCTGGACTGACACGCCACCAATGTTTCTGTCAGTTCGTCCGATCGCTTGTCGGAGTTTTCAGGAGCATCGCCACTATCCATGGTGTCCAGCAGGAAGGCCGCGGATGTCGCTG
>CAZOCA010000414.1:0-3967 GCA_964578105.1 uncultured Pararhizobium sp. | reverse complement strand
CCCACTATGTCATAGGGATTGCCAAGTGATCCAAGGAACCGCAAGGCGTTGGAGGGCTTATCCTTATAGTTGATGCCAATCACCTGAAACCGCTCATCTTCAGACAATTCCACCAGAATTGGATGCTCGGCCCGGCAGGGCGCACACCAGCTCGCCCAGATATTGACGATGCTGACCTGTCCCTTCATTTGGTCTGGCGACAAGCCAGGCACCTGCACGCCATTGTTCTTCAGCCCATCCAGTGCGGCCAGTTCCACTTGCGGAACCGCTGCGCCGATCAGGGCGGAGGGCACCACATTGCTGCCGCCACCCCGAGACAATTGAATGAAGAACAAGGCTGCCAAACCGGCAAAGATCAGCAGCGGCACAAATGCAAGCATACGGCGTGAGGTCACTTTGTCACCTGTTCGCTGGTATGGGTCGGATTAGCCCGATCGTCAGTTGCGGATTGTGACCTGCGCCGCACCCCACGCGCTTCCAAAGCCTGCAAAGCGCCCTTCTGCTTTTTGTGGTCAAGTATAAGCCACAACGCAACAGCGCCAATAATGAGACCGGTGGACAAATAACTCGCAAGGATAAATCCGAAATGCTCCATGTCAGACCTCCACAGCCCGTGAAGCTTCCAGCAGCCGAAGTGTTCTGACACGTCGGCGCAAGATTTCTGTGCGCATTGCGACCATATGAAGCGCCAGGAACAAAACATTCATCCCTTCATACGTCATCAGAAGCTGAGTGATCATGTAAACATGAATGGTAGGGCCGTCAAACCGAAACACACTGGCAGGCTGATGCAGAGTATTCCACCAGTCCACTGAAAACTTGATGATGGGCAGATTGATGGAGCCAACCAGTGTCAGAACGGCTGCAGCTTTGCCAGCACGGATTGGATCCTCAACCGCGTTCCAGAGCGCTATAAGCCCCAGATACATGAGAAACAGCACAAGCATGGAGGTCAGGCGCGCATCCCAGACCCACCAGGCTCCCCACATGGGCTTGCCCCAGAACGAACCGGTCAGCAGGCAGATCAACGCAAAGGCAGCGCCCAGCGGGGCAGCGGCCTTTGCAGATACATCGGCCAATGGATGCTTCCACACCAGCGTGCCAATGCTTGAAATTGCCATCAACGCGTAGGTGGCCATTGCAAGCCAGGCAAATGGCACATGGATAAACATGATGCGAATGGTCTGACCCTGCTGGTAGTCTTCTGGCGCAACGAAGAACGCCATATAAAACCCGACTGTCAGGATTATCAGGGCAGCACTCCACAGCCATGGCAGCAGCTTTGCTGACAGGTTCAGAAAACGTGTTGGATTTGCTAAATCGTTAAACCAGCTCATGGCCATCCTTTTAGCTGCGCAGAAAAATTTTGCAATTGAACTTCCCTACCAGAAGGGTCGTTTATCATCTCTAAGGCGACTACTTCACTAAATGAGTGAAAATTATTTACTTTCAACACGCTCATTGCCCTCCCCGCATTGAAAGCCAGCGACGCCATGCCTATAACCCCTTCAAGCAATTTTTTCCTTGTAAGGACACAACTATGCCTTGGAGCAACCAAACCGGTGGCGGATCGAACGGCAGTGGCGGGCCGTGGGGATCCGGCAAAAAGAATGACGGACCCAAGAATCAGGGGCCGTGGGGCGGCGGCCAGAATGGCGGCGGCGGCGGTGACAACACGCCCGATCTGGAAGACCTTATCCGCAAAAGCCAGGACCGTCTTAAACAGGTTCTGCCCGGCGGCTCTGGTGGCGGCCTCGGTGGCACCAACCCAGTTTTCATTGGTTTTGCCGCTTTGGCAATTCTTGGGTTCATTCTCTACAACTTCTTCACATTTCGCGTTGAGCCAGAACAACAGGGTGTTGTGCTGCGATTTGGTGAAATGCACAGGACAACCCAGCCGGGCTTGAATTTCCGACTGCCCTTCCCACTGGAAACTGTCTTCACACCATCAGTTACACGCGTGAATCGCGTTGATGTCGGCATGCGTGACAATGGGCCGCAATCCACGGCAATCCGCGATGTTCCGGAAGAAAGCCTGATGCTTACAGGCGATGAAAACATCGTTGATGTGGATTTTGCCGTTTTCTGGGTGATCAACAATGCTTCCGATTATCTGTTTAACGTCAAGGATGCAGACGCGACCGTAAAAGCGGTTGCCGAAAGCGCCATGCGTGAAGTGGTTGGCAGTTCCGATATTCAGCCAATCCTGACACAGGCGCGGCAGATTACGGAGACAGCCGTTCAGGAAGTCATGCAGGCAACCATGGACAGTTACGCGTCCGGCATTCTCATTACACAGGTTCAGCTTTTGAAAGTTGATCCGCCCAGCCAGGTGATCGACGCCTTCCGTGATGTTCAGGCAGCTCGTGCTGATGCTGAACGTTCGCAGAACGAGGCGCAGGCGTATTTGAATGGTATTCTGCCACGTGCTCGCGGTGAAGCGGCTCGTATTTTCGAGAACGCGGCAGCCTATCGTGAACAGACAATTGCCGAGGCCGAAGGTCAGGCTGATCGATTTGTCAGTATTTACGAACAATATGCAATCGCACCGGAAGTGACACGCAAACGTATGTTCCTTGAAACCATGGAAAAAGTGTTTGCGGGAACCAATAAGGTCATTCTGGAAGAAGGGGCTGGTTCAGGCGTAGTGCCTTACCTGCCACTCAACGAATTGAATAAAAGGACTACACAATGAAGAAGAGTCTTTTCGGAGGCGCAGGCCTTGTCATCATAGGTGTGCTGGTTCTGCTGGCCTATGGTAGTTTCTTCATTGTCAATGTCACGCAGCAAGCGCTGGTGTTGCGCTTTGGTGAGCCGGTAAATGTTATCACCTCACCTGGCCTCAGCTTCAAATTGCCGTTGATCGACAATGTTGTATATATCGATAAACGTATCCTCAGTCTTTCTGCGCCTGCGCAGGAGATTATCGCTTCGGATCAGAAGCGTATCGTCGTGGATGCATTTGCACGTTACAAAATTGTTGATCCATTGCGCTTCTTCCAGGCAGCTGGCTCTGAAGTGAATGCCAATCAGCGGCTTGAAACGGTTTTGAACTCCGCAACGCGGCGGGTTCTTGGTGAGGCATCATTTGAGGAGTTGGTTCGGGATGACCGCCAAACCCTGATGACAGGCATCACAGCATCGTTGAACCGCGAAGCCAGTGACTTTGGCGTTCAGGTTGTAGATGTTCGTATCCGCCGAGCAGACTTGCCGGAAGCCAACAGTCAGGCGGTTTATCAACGAATGCAGACAGAACGTGAGCGTGAAGCAACAGACATTCGTGCACGTGGTGAAGAAGCCGGTCGACGCATTCGTTCAAGAGCAGACCGTGATGGCATCGTGATCCGTGCTGAAGCTGAACGTGACAGCCAACGTGTCCGTGGTGAAGGCGATGCGAAGCGAAACGAGATTTTTGCGAACGCTTTTGGTCGGGATCCGGAGTTTTTCTCCTTCTACCGTTCCATGCAGGCCTATGAGCGTGGTTTGGACAGTGCAAGCACTCAGCTTGTGATTTCTCCAAACAGCGAATTCTTCCAGTTCTTCGCGTCTCCTGGCGAAGCGGCAGCGCCAAGCGCTTTCCGTGAAGTTCCAGAAGCAGAAACAGAAGCTGTTGATGATGAAACTGCTGCACCATCTGATGATGCGGCACCTGCAGAACCGGCAACCACGAATTGACGGTATCTGAATGAACGATCTACTTACCGCCCTCGGTCTCGTGCTTGTGATCGAGGGCGTTTTGTATGCAGTAGCCCCTGGCGCCATGAAACGCGCCATACAGCAAATGTTGCCCATTCCTGAAAACAGGTTGCGAACAGGTGGACTGATCGCCATGGGCCTTGGCTTTGTGATTGTCTGGCTGCTGCGGCATTAGGGTCTGGACCCTGGTATCATGGCTCCTTGCAAATTTTATGAACGAAGTTTAATTCGCAAATCCGGTTAGGGGCTTGCATTCCCCGCGCCTTTTGCC
>CAZOCA010000413.1:0-3968 GCA_964578105.1 uncultured Pararhizobium sp. | reverse complement strand
CCCGATCAATTGCCAAGGATACCCGGCAGACGAAGGTTGTTTTCTTGTGCGCATTCAATGGCGTCTTCGTAGCCCGCATCGGCATGACGCATCACGCCGGTAGCGGGGTCATTCCACAGCACACGCTCAATCCGCCGGTCTGCATCTTCTGTCCCGTCACAACAGATCACCATGCCCGAGTGCTGGGAAAAGCCCATGCCAACACCGCCACCATGGTGCAAAGACACCCAAGTCGCGCCGCTGGCCGTGTTCAACAAAGCATTCAAGAGTGGCCAGTCTGAAACGGCATCAGATCCATCCTTCATGGCCTCGGTTTCGCGGTTTGGAGAAGCAACGGAGCCAGAATCCAGATGGTCTCGTCCAATCACAATCGGCGCCGATAATTCACCATTCCGGACCATTTCATTAAACGCCAGGCCCAGCTTGTCCCGCACCCCAAGACCGACCCAGCAAATTCGGGCAGGCAGGCCCTGAAACGCAATGCGTTCGCGTGCCATATCAAGCCAATTATGCAGATGCTCGTCCTGAATAAGTTCCTTCACCTTGGCATCGGTCTTGTAGATATCTTCTGGATCGCCCGACAGCGCACACCAGCGGAACGGGCCGATGCCCCGGCAGAACAACGGGCGAATATACGCCGGGACAAACCCTGGAAATGCAAAGGCATTTTCCAGCCCTTCATCCTTCGCCACCTGACGGATATTGTTGCCGTAATCCAGGGTGGGAACACCCATGTTCCAGAAATCCACCATGGCAGCTACCTGCACTTTCATGGAGGCACGGGCAGCTTTCTCCACCGCCTTCGGATCGCTTTCCTGCTTCTCCTGCCATTCAGCCACGCTCCAACCTTGTGGCAAATAACCATGAACCGGATCATGCGCACTTGTCTGATCCGTCACAATATCGGGATGAACACCGCGTTTCACCAACTCCGGAAACACATCGGCCGCATTGCCAATCAGGGCAACGGATTTTGCCTCACCGGCTTTGGTCCACCGTTCGATCATCTCCAGCGCTTCATCCAATGAACCGGTTTTTTCATCGACATAGCGTGTGCGAAGACGAAAATCTGCACGGGTTTCGTCGCATTCCACCGCAAGGCAGCAAGCCCCTGCCATGACGGCGGCAAGCGGCTGTGCACCGCCCATCCCGCCAAGACCGCCCGTCAATATCCATTTACCGGTGAGAGAACCGCCATAGTGCTGGCGACCTGCCTCAACAAAGGTTTCATAGGTGCCCTGAACAATGCCCTGCGTGCCAATGTAAATCCACGACCCGGCCGTCATCTGGCCATACATGGCCAGGCCTTTTTTATCCAACTCGTTGAAATGATCCCAGGTTGCCCAATGCGGAACCAGATTGGAGTTGGCAATCAGGACACGCGGCGCGTCCTTGTGAGTTTTGAAAACACCAACCGGCTTTCCGGACTGAACCATCAGGGTTTCATCGTCTTCAAGGTCTTTCAGACTGGCAACAATCTGGTCGAAATCATGCCATGTCCGTGCAGCGCGACCAATGCCACCATAGACCACCAATTCGTGGGGGTTCTCGGCAACATCCGGGTGCAGATTATTCATCAGCATCCGCAAAGGCGCTTCGGTCAGCCAGCTTTTGGCATTCAACTTGGTGCCGGTGGGCGGATAGACGTCACGAGAATTTTTACGAGGATCATTCATCTTTTCATTCCTGTATTTCTTGCCCGAGGGCCGTCAGAATCCGGGTCAGATAAGGACGCAGTTGCGCTGCAAGATCAGGCCGATAGGCCCATGGAACAGCCTCATCCATGTAGGCGCGTTGCGCCAATTCCATCTGGATGGCATGCACGCCGGTTTCCGGTAGGCCATAGTGACGGGTCGTCCATCCACCCTTGAATCGCCCATTGACCACATGATCGAAACCCACGGCATTTTTGCAGATATCAACCGTGGCGGTTTCAATTGAACGGGCACAGGTCACACCACTATTTGTGCCAATGCTGAACACCGGCAGCCTGCCTTCAAACAGAAAGGGAATGTGCGAGCGAATGGAATGACAATCATAAAGAATTACGTAGCCATGAATGGCTTTCACACGCGCAATTTCAGCGCAGAGTGCGTCGTGATAGGGTTTATGAAAGGTCAGCCGACGCTGCTCACATTCACTTTCAGACGGCTCTTCACCGTCCAGCCAGATAGGAATTCCATCAAAATCTGTGGTCGGACAAAGGCCGGTCGTATTCTGCCCGGGATAAAGCGAGTGCCCATTTGGATCCCGATTGGCATCAATAACATAGCGGTGGAACGAAGCGCTCACGATCGTCAAATCCGGCAGCATACCCTCATATAATCGAGTGATATGCCAATCGGTATCAGCAAGGCCTTTGCCACGCTCATTCAACCTGCTTTGCAATTCCTCTGGAACATACGTACCACCATGGGGCTGGCCGAGAACAACAGGGCTGTTGCCCTGCTCCACGTGAACCGGGTTCATGCCGCCAACTCCGGCAAGTCAGTTCTGGAGGCCTTCACAATTTCCAGCGAAGAGACCAACCGGCAGGCTGTCTCCAGATCAGGCGCCATGTAGCGATCATCGCCGATTGTCTCTACATCTTCACGCAGCCGCGCCAGAACGTTTTGCAGCGGCTTGCTGGTCGCCAGCGGCGCACGAAACTCAATACCCTGCGCCGCACACAGCAACTCCACACCCAATATATGGTTCAGATTGGCCGTCATCCGCAGCAGACGACGTGCACCATGCGCTGCCATGGACACGTGATCTTCCTGATTGGCGCTGGTTGGCGTGCTGTCGGTCACGCATGGATTGGCCAGATGTTTGTTCTCACTCATCAAAGCCGCTGTCGTAACTTCGGCGATCATAAGCCCCGAATTCAAACCGGGATTGGGCGTCAGAAAGGGCGGCAGATCGTGGTTCAGCGCAGGATCTACCATCAATGCAACGCGGCGCTGCGCAATGGCCCCGATTTCGGCAATGGCCAAGGCAATCATGTCAGCTGCAAAGCCAACCGGCTCTGCATGAAAATTGCCGCCAGAGACGATAATCTCCGGGTCCGTCAGAACCAGTGGATTATCCGTAGCGGCATTCGCTTCAATCTCAAGCGTCATGGCAGCCTGCCGCAATACATCCATCGCAGCGCCCGTCACCTGCGGCTGACAGCGGATGCAATACGGGTCCTGCACCCTTGTATCGCCCTCAATATGGCTTTCACGGATGATCGAGCCATCCAACAACGCGCGGATAGAAGCCGCCGCTTCAATCTGGCCACGATGGCCCCGCAAAGCGTGTATTTCAGGCTGAGTGGGCGCAGTAGAACCCATAATGGCATCCGTGGACATGGCAGAGGTCACAAGGGCGTTCTGAGCAGCCCGCCATGCTTCGAACAAACCAGCCAGAGCAAACGCGGTTGAAAATTGGGTTCCGTTGATAAAGGCCAGACCTTCCTTGGGGCCAAGAACAACCGGCGACAAACCAGCTTTCTCCAGGGACTCAGCTCCGGACATCACTGTTCCCTCATACTCCGCCCGGCCCTCACCAATCACCACGGCAGTCATATGCGCCAGCGGCGCCAGATCGCCGGAAGCGCCGACTGAACCCTGCGCCGGGATGACTGGCGTTACGCCTCGGGCCAGCATCTGTTCCAGCAGATCAACGCAATCCCACCTGACGCCAGAGGCACCACGTCCAAAGGACAGCAGTTTCAACGACATCATCAGCCGAACCATATGGCGCGGAATAGATTCGCCAACGCCGCAGCAATGGCTCAAAATGAGATTGCGCTGCAGAATTGCCGCATCTTCCGAAGCAATTTTGATACTAGCGAGCTTTCCGAAACCGGTGTTCACGCCATAAATCGGCACATCGCCTTGCGCAGCAGCCCGTATGCGCAGGGCCGCGTTCTCAACCGCGTTCTTGCAAACCCGATCCAGCTTTACGCACGCACCATACCAATAAATATCGCCCAATTCACTTAG
>CAZOCA010000412.1:0-4014 GCA_964578105.1 uncultured Pararhizobium sp. | reverse complement strand
GTACAGCAGATGATGAGCAGTTCATCGACGCCCTGACCGGCACCTACAAAGAACAGTTCATGTTGCACTATAACTTCCCGCCATACTCTGTCGGTGAAGCTGGTCGTATGGGCACACCAGGTCGCCGCGAAATCGGTCACGGCAAGCTTGCATGGCGCGCTGTGAACCCTGTGCGTCCGCCGCATCATGAATTCCCATACACATTGCGTCTTGTATCCGAAATCACTGAGTCCAATGGATCATCTTCCATGGCGACGGTTTGCGGCACATCGCTGGCTCTGATGGATGCGGGTGTTCCTTTGCGCCGTCCAGTTGCCGGTATCGCAATGGGCCTCATCAAGGAAGGCGACGAGTTCGCTGTCCTGTCCGATATTCTGGGTGATGAAGATCATCTTGGCGATATGGATTTCAAGGTTGCTGGTTCTGAAGAGGGCATCACTGCTCTGCAGATGGATATCAAGATTGACGGCATCACCGAAGAAATCATGAAAATCGCTTTGGCTCAGGCCAAGGATGGTCGTGAGCATATTCTGGGTGAAATGGCGAAGGCTCTGACTGAGTCCCGTCCTGAGCTTGGTGAATTTGCACCACGCATCGAACAGCTGAAAATTCCGGTTGATAAAATCCGTGAAGTTATCGGTTCTGGCGGCAAGGTCATCCGCGAGATCGTGGAAAAAACCGGCGCTAAGGTGAACATCGAAGACGATGGCACGATCAAGATTGCGTCTTCCGACGGCAAATCCATTGAAGCTGCCATCGCCTGGATCCGCTCCATCACGGACGATCCTGAAGTTGGTCACATCTATCAGGGTACTGTTGTGAAAGCAGTTGATTTTGGCGCTTTCGTCAACTTCTTTGGTGCCAAGGACGGTCTGGTTCACATTTCCCAACTGGCCAATGAGCGCGTTGCCAAAACCACTGATGTGGTCAAGGAAGGCGACAAGGTCTGGGTTAAACTGATGGGCTTCGATGATCGCGGCAAGGTTCGCCTGTCGATGAAAGTCGTCGATCAGGAAACCGGCAAAGAAATCGAACAAGAATAAATTTCAACTTGTTTGCAAAAAAGGCCGGGTGGAAACACCCGGCCTTTTTTCTTGGTAATAACGGCTGGTTGGCCATGGCTGCGCTGTGTGCTAGATCGTTTTCCAACAGGAGACTTTTATGGCCGATTTGAGAATTGTGGTTGTGGGCGCTGGCGGGCGCATGGGGCGGGCCTTGATTACAGCCATACATGGTATTGCCGGAGCCCGGCTCGTGGCCGCCATTGAGCGCCCACAGGCTGATTGTATGGGGCAGGATGCCGGTACGCTGGCTGGTCTGGAACCATTGGGCGTTCCCGTCACTGACGATGCGCTGGTCGCCTTTGCCGCAGCTGATGCGGTGCTGGATTTCACCACGCCGGAAGCCACGCTGACCTTTGCAGAATATGCAGCTCAAGCACGCATTGTGCATGTGATCGGCACCACTGGTATGTCGGTTGAGGATGATGCCAAAATTGTCGCCGCATCGCGTCATGCCCGGATTGTCAAATCCGGTAATATGAGCCTTGGTGTCAATCTGCTGTCCGTACTTGTGGAGCAGGGTGCCAAAGCGCTGGGCCTTGAATGGGATATTGAAGTGCTGGAAATGCATCATCGCAACAAGGTCGATGCGCCATCAGGCACAGCGCTTCTGCTGGGTGATGCGGCCGCCAACGGGCGCGGTATAGATCTGGCCGAGAATTCGGAGCGGGGACGTGACGGCATCACTGGCGCGCGCGAGCCGGGCAGCATTGGCTTTGCCGCGCTGCGCGGTGGATCGGTCGTTGGCACCCATAGCGTGATTTTCGCAGGGGATGGCGAACGGGTAGAGCTGTCCCATATTGCAGAAGACAGAACGATTTTTGCACAAGGCGCCGTGAAAGCTGCACTTTGGGCATTCCCACAGAAACCGGGCCTTTACAACATGCTGGATGTGTTGGGCCTTTCCAAAACCTAAGGGCATGTCCCGGGAGATTTTTATGGAACGTTTATTGGTTCTGGTCCGTCACGGCCAAAGCGAATGGAACCTCAAAAACCTGTTCACCGGCTGGAAAAATCCGGATTTGACGGAAAAAGGTATTGAGGAAGCCAAGGCTGGTGGCCGGGCGCTGAAGGCAAAGGGCATTACATTCGATGTGGCCTATACCTCTGATCTGATCCGCGCCCAGCACACGTGTGATCTTTTGCTGAAGGAATTGGGCCAACCAGACCTTCCCACCATCCGCGATCAGGCTTTGAATGAGCGTGACTACGGCGATCTGGCAGGCCTTAACAAGGATGATGCCCGCAAGAAATGGGGCGATGAGCAGGTCCATATCTGGCGCCGCTCCTTTGATGTCCCACCTCCGGGCGGTGAAAGCCTGAAAGACACCGGCGCGCGCGTTCTGCCTTATTACATGACCGATATTCTGCCGCGTGTCATGGCTGGCGAAAAAGTGCTGGTGGCAGCTCATGGTAACTCACTGCGCTCATTGGTCATGATTTTGGAAAAGCTCGACACCGTCCAAATCCTGAAACGCGAAATCGCGACCGGTCAGCCTATGATCTTTCGTCTGAAAGCTGACACGACGGTCGACAGCAGCGAAATGCTGACCGGCTGAGGCAAATTAGTCGGGTCGGGCAGTCTGCCCGGCTCCCAGCCTAATATCGCCCTTTTGCGGGTGATTCCCCAGTGGTAGCCGGTGAGGCCACCGCTTTTGCCGATAACCCGATGGCACGGCACCACAAAGGAAATTGGGTTGCGCCCCACAGCCGCGCCTACAGCGCGTGCCGCCTTGGGCTTTCCTATCCTGTCTGCCAGCGATGAATAGGTGGTAGCCGTGCCCAAGGGAATGCTCAGCAGCGCATCCCAGACACGCACTTCAAAATCCGTCCCGATCAGCACCACCCGAAGCGGTTGGTCTGTGTCTTTGCCAGCAAAGACCTTGGTAAGGAAGGGTGCGGTTTTGTCGGGTGCAGCAACAAAATTGGCTTGTGGCCAGCGCCGCGCCATATCCGCAAAGGCGGCCTCCTCACCATCGGCATCAGCAAAGGCAAGGCCGGACAGGCCCCGGTCTGTGGCCATGACCAGTGCAATGCCAAACGGGCTGTCATGAAACCCGTAATAGATGGTCAGACCGTCGCCTTTGGATTTGTAACTGCCCGGCGACATGGCCTCTGCATTGACCATCAGATCATGCAGCCGTCCGGGTCCCGACAGTCCCAGATCATAGGACACATCCAGAATACTGTCTCCGCCCTCCAGCAGCCGGCGAGCATGGTCCAGCGTCACACATTGCAAAAAGCCCTTTGGCGAAAGACCAGCCCAGCGCGTGAATAATTTCTGCAGGTGAAACGGGGAGAGGCCTACCAGATCAGACAGCGTTTCCAGACTTGGTTGATCCTGATAATTTTCTGATATGTGCTCAATGACCCGGCGCACAACATCATAATCCCGTGCTGCAGTCAGATCAGCAGCCGGAACCGGCATGGCGTGTTTCAGATCAGCAGCACTTAATTGGAAGTTCATGGTGGTCAGACTCTCACGTCAGTTTCAAGGCTACAGGACCACAAGGGCCTGCGACGTGCCACCCGATTCTTGCGCAGATGAATGCAAATTTTCCCAGATTAAGATACACTCCAAATTCTTCGGTAAGTTGCCGAGCCACCCGCAGAATGCCCATCACAGGACGATTGTACAAATGACCCGGGACCAGTTGCATTTTCTGCTGCTCAATATTGGTCACTTCCTTGATCATTTGTTCATGCTGGTCTTCGCAACGGTGGCAGCCCTGGCGCTGCATCGGGAATGGGGCATTGGATATGCAGATTTGTTAGCCTATGCGACGCCCGGATTCTTTGCCTTTGGCCTGTTCTCGCTTCCTGCTGGTTGGCTGGCGGACAAGTGGAGCCGCGACGGCATGATGTGCGTATTTTTCATCGGTATTGGCGTCTCCTCAATTGCGGCTGGCTTCGCAACAACGCCTTTTCAAATGGGCCTCGGCCTGTTTGTCAT
>CAZOCA010000411.1:0-4022 GCA_964578105.1 uncultured Pararhizobium sp. | reverse complement strand
GTGTTTGCACAGGGGCAGCGGCATCGATAAGTGCTGATAGGTCGATATGGCTGGTGACAATGCCTGCTGCCATATCGAGGAATGTATCGAGTTCTGCGTGTTCTCCCGCCTGAACCAGACCAAGGTGGCGTGCGGGCAGGGAAAGGTTTGGACTGGTTCTGACATGACCCAGAACAGAAATATCTGTGCCCTGAAAACCGCTTTGCAGAATGTCAAAATGGCGCTGTGAGTTGACGCGGTTTAGAATAACGCCAGCGATGCGCGTTGATTTGCGAAATTCGGCAAAACCCTTTGCAATGGCTGCCGCAGATTGGCCGGTGCCCTTGCAATCAATGATCAACACTATGGGCAGGCCAAGACTGTCTGCGATGTCCGCGGTTGATCCATGGCCAATTGCAGCCCCATCAAACAGGCCCATGGCACCTTCGACCAGCAGCAGATCAGCTGCGCTTGTGGCTGTTGCCGCCCAATGCTGCAGGCATTGTTGTGACATGGCGAAACCGTCAAGATTAAACGCACTCTTGCCACAGGCAGCTTCATGAAAGCGAGGATCGATGTAGTCCGGGCCGCTTTTAGCCCCGGCAACCGAGATACCTTGATTTTTCAGGGCGCGCAGCAGGGCAAGGGTAATAAGTGTCTTGCCGGAATTGGAACCGGGCGCTGACAGGACCAGGCCATGGGGGACCTTGGGCGGCGTCCTTGTTTGTAGCGTCATCCAGCTTTGCTTTGCGTGCGGTTATTGAGCGGATCTTTTTCCAATACGCGCCCTTCCAGCGCGCCCAGCCAATCCAGCGCGGAGCGAAGTCGAACAACTTCTCCCAGAACCACCATGGCAGGCGGTGCCATTTTTTGCGCTTCAGCAGCGCTGACCGCTTCACCCAATGTGGTCTCCAGAATGCTTTGATTGGGCAGGGACGCATTGCAGATGATGGCCATTGGCTCGCTGGGGGAGCGTCCCGCGTCGATTAAATTCCTGGTGATGGATCCAAGGTGTTTCATGGCCATATACATGACGATCACGGGCGCGCCTTTAGCAACGCCATGCCAGTCTATGGCGGTTGGTGTGAGCCCTGTCTGATCATGACCTGTCAGGAAGGTAACCGCTTGGTTAATGTCCCTGTGGGTGACCGGTATACCGGCATAGGCCAGCCCGCCAATGCCCGCAGAGATGCCGGGAATAATGCGGAAATGTATTCCGGCATCCACAAGCGACAAAGCTTCTTCTCCACCGCGTCCGAATACAAAGGGGTCACCTCCCTTCAGCCGACAGACCCGCTTTCCCTCATTGGCCAGTTCAATCAGTCGCAGAGAGATATCGCGTTGCTTGGGGGACGGCTTGCCGCCGCGCTTGCCGGCATATTCGCGAATCGCAGAGGGATTTGCGTGAGCCAGCACCTCTTCGCCGACCAGGGCATCATAGATGATGACGTCTGCTTGTTGCAGCGCGTTTACAGCGTGCAAAGTAAGCAAGCCCGGGTCACCCGGCCCGGCGCCGACAAGCCAAACCCAGCCGGGCTCAAACCGCGGCAGGTTGAAAAATGGTTCTGGAGAAGTCTTCATACTCATGGGTGCAAATTAGCGCGAAGTGCGTCGGTTTGAAAGCGGAACTGCGACATTCATCTTTGCAATCGCGCGGTGGACCCTTAGAGCTATGATATGAATACGCGAAAACCAACAGATCGGGCGTTGCGCAGTGGCTGGACGTCAGGTGCCTGCGCTACCGCTGCTACGAAAGCGGGCTTGTCGGGAGTGTTTACAGGTACGTTTCCAGACCCTGTTCAAATTACGCTGCCAAAAGGCGAAACCCCCGTGTTTCCTTTGTGTCGTGAGCATCTGGATGGTGACAGTGCCATGGCCAGTATCATCAAGGATGCCGGTGATGATCCTGATGTGACCCACGGGGCTGAAGTGATTGTGACTGTCTGCAGGGGGGTGCCCGGCTCGGGTATCCGTTTCAAAGCGGGTCCAGGTGTCGGCATGGTGACAAAGGCAGGCTTGCCGATTGCGCCCGGAGAACCTGCCATCAATCCAGTGCCCCGGAAGCTGATGCGGGACGTGGTCGAGGCTCTTTGTGTTGAATTTGATCAGCCGACAGATATTACCATCGAAATTTCGGTCGCCAACGGCGCCGAACTGGCCTTGAAAACCTGGAACCCACGTCTGGGCATTGTAGGTGGGTTGTCCATTCTTGGCACGACAGGAATTGTGCATCCCTTTTCCTGTGCGGCCTGGATTCACTCCATTCACCGGGGAGTTGATGTTTCAAGGGCGGCGGGATTGAACCACATTGCCGGGTCCACTGGTTCTACATCTGAAACCACAGTTCAGGCCCTTTACGATCTTCCAGATATTGCCCTTATGGATATGGGGGACTTTGCCGGAGGGCTTTTGAAATATGTCCGCACTCATCCGGTTTCGCGGCTTACAATTGCCGGTGGTTTTGCAAAATTGGTCAAGCTGGCTCAGGGCGCGCTTGATTTGCATTCGGGTAGATCACAAGTCGATTTCAACTGGCTTGCAGGACGAATTGAGGCTTTGGGTGGCTCACAAGAACTCATCAAAAATTCCCGCATTGCCAATACCGCTGCGGAAGTGCTTTCATTGGCTCAGGAAGATGCGCGTGAGTTGGCAGAAGCCCTGACATTGGATGTAGCGCGCGCTGCAGAACGGACGGCACAGTCTGCCCTGGATAAGGGGGGCGTTAAGAGCGCTGTTTCTGTGGATATACTGGTTGTGGGACGAGATGGTGAAGTATTGGCCAATACGGCCTCCTGATTGGGTTTGAACCCTGAAGCGTGATAGGAACTGGCAGTCGTGGAAACAGTGCCGACACCAATGATTGAGGGCGTTGCGCCAATGGAAGGCGCGCGGTCGGTTCTGTTGCTGGGCGGCACGACCGAGGCATTTCGTCTGGCTCAGATGTTCGCCAATGATCCAGGGGTTGATGTTATCACGTCGCTTGCCGGGCGGACCAGTTCACCCCGGCAACCAGCGGGCCGCCTGCGAGTTGGCGGGTTTGGAGGCGGCGATGGACTGGCCGAATTCATTGTCAGTGAGCGCATTCAGGCTGTGATCGATGCAACCCATCCATTTGCTGCAACCATGACAGATCACGCCGTTTATGCGGCGCAGCGCACTGGTATTCCACTGTTGCTTTTAAGCCGTTCTCCCTGGGAGAAAACGGATCAGGATCAATGGATCGATGTGCCGGATATAGCAACGGCGGTCGAGAGTATCCCCCGGCGTGCAAGGGTGCTTCTGGCCGTTGGTCGTCAGGAAGCGCCTGCCTTTTCAAAACGCATGGATTGCTGGTTCCTGACCCGAATGATGGAACCGCCTGATACGCTGGTCCCACCGGGCAAGGTCCTGGTGGAACGACCACGTGACAATGCAGATGAAGAATGCGCGCTGATGTCGGACAACCGAATCAATTGCGTCGTTGCAAAGAATTCCGGTGGGCCGGGCTATGCCAAAATCGAGGCGGCCAGTTGGATGGGCCTTCCAGTAATCATGGTGGTGCAACCTCCAAAACCTGATGCTGTGCGGGTCTCGATTGTTGGCGATGCAGCCGTGTGGCTTCGACGTTTGTTCAGCCTTTGAACACGGCGTTGTGCAGCGCTGATGGCAAACTACGCACTCGCCCAGACAAGCTCTTACTCCAATAAAACAAGCTCTAGATGGACTTCCCGCAAACGAAGCTTTGCGAAATTGTGCGCTGCAAGGTAAAAGACAATACACTGCTTTCGAATACGTTCACTATCAGGGTTTCCCAATTTATGGCCATTTCCAAAATTCTTGTCGCCAACCGTTCTGAAATTGCTATTCGCGTGTTTCGCGCGGCCAATGAACTGGGCTTGAAAACCGTCGCCGTCTTTGCCGAAGAAGACAAGCTTGCGCTGCATCGTTTCAAATCTGATGAGGCTTACCAGATTGGCAAGGGGCCGCATCTGAAAGAACAGATGGGGCCGATTGAAGCCTATCTCTCGATTGAAGAAATTCTGCGGGTCGCCAAGGAATCTGGC
>CAZOCA010000410.1:0-4029 GCA_964578105.1 uncultured Pararhizobium sp. | reverse complement strand
CGATACTGCCTAGCTTCGCAAAGAGGACTCGGCCTTGCTTTCATTGGTGGACTGGGATGCTTGAACTTGGCCGAGGAAACTAACCAGATTGCCAATGATCCACTGACACAGGCGCTTTTGTGGGAAAACCAGAAAGAGCGAGCCAGCGAACCTGATGCTTCGGAACCATCGCTTGTTGTGGATGTTGACGGATTTGAAGGGCCGCTTGATCTGTTGCTGGCTCTGGCCCGTTCACAAAAGGTGGATTTGGCCAAGATTTCAATTTTGGCATTGGCGGAGCAATATCTCTCCTTTATTCAGGAAGCGCGGCGAATGCGCCTCGAGTTGGCTGCGGACTATCTGGTGATGGCGGCATGGCTTGCCTATTTGAAGTCACGCCTTCTGCTCCCTGATATCAAGGATGATGAAGATGATTTGACAGGCGAAGAACTGGCCGCAGCGCTGGCTTTTCGTTTGCGTCGTCTAGAGGCAATGCGTGATGCGGCAGCGCGGTTGATGGCGCGGCCACGCCTTGGGCAGGATGTCTTTGCGCGCGGCGATCCAGAACCCGTGGTGACCATCAAGCACAGCAGCTATGTAGCCAATTTATATGATTTGCTAACGGCTTATGCCAGCCAACGCCAGCGCAATTCTGTTACATCGGTCCAGGTGCGGAAGCGAACTGTATGGTCGCTCCAGGAAGCCAAGGATTTGTTGGTCCGAATGCTGGGGAATGTTTCAGACTGGACGCCCATTGATGATTTTCTGGTAGAGTATTTTTCAACTCCCGATCAGCGCGCGACTGTCATCGCCAGTTCCTTTACAGCAAGTCTTGAGATGGTGCGTGAGGGGATTCTGGAAGTTCGTCAGAGCGGACCTTTTACGCCACTGTTCGTTCGCCGTGCATCAAGGCAGGATGGAGGGGAAAATCATGAGTGAGAGCGATACCGAAACACTGCATTTGAGAATGCTGGAAGCCATGCTGTTTGCTTCTGACCGGCCACTGGAAGATTCAATTTTGAAAGAACGTCTTCCGGCAACGGCGAATTTTGAGCAGCTGTTGGCGGAATTGGCGGGCCTTTATCAAGGCCGCGGTGTTGTCTTGAAGAAAGTGGCAGATGGCTGGGCCTTTAGAACAGCCGATGATCTTGCCTTCCTGCTACAAGCAGAGACGGCAGAGCAACGCCGGTTATCACGGGCGGCGTTGGAAACGCTCTCGATTGTGGCTTACCATCAGCCAGCAACACGTGCCGAAATTGAGCAGATACGTGGAGTTTCAACGAGCAGGGGCACGCTGGATGTCTTGCTTGAATCAGGTTGGATACGTTTGCGCGGACGGCGCAGAACACCCGGACGACCGGTGACATATGGAACCACGCCGGAGTTTCTGGAGCACTTCAATCTGGAATCGATTGCTGACCTGCCAGGATTGGACGAATTGAAAGGTGCTGGTCTGCTAAACAGCACTTTGCCGCCAGGGGCACCTATGCCGATGCCGAACGATGATCCGGACCTTGGTCATGACGAGGACCCCCTTGAAGATGACCTGTTTGCACCCGATGTGGTGCTTGAAGACGATTGAGAGCAGACCCTGATATTCTCCTGATGGCACATTCATGAACCAAACAACACGCCCTTCCGGTTTGAAAACCGCCTTGAACTGGGGTCGTCGCGGCACAACGGGTGCCACGATTGCCAGAGAGATGCGCTTTGAAAGTGTCTTTCACAGTTATGGTGACACACAGGCCCTTCGGAATATCGATTTGACAATCGCTTCGGGGGAGATTGTGTGTTTGCTTGGCCAGTCTGGGTCTGGCAAGTCAACGCTGTTGCGTATTGCTGCGGGTGTTGAAACACCTCAGGCTGGTCGTTTTTTGGTCGATGATAAGGAATTTGGTGGGCCTGGCGGTCTGGTGCCGCCGGAAAAGCGCGGCATAGGCTTGATGTTTCAGGACTTTGCCCTGTTTCCACATTTGACGGTTTTGAAAAACGTCATGTTTGGCCTGACTGCCTTGTCTGGTTCCAATGCGCGTAGCGAGGCGATGCTTGCTTTGGAACGTGTCGGGCTTGCTGATCATGCCAATTTGTATCCTCATCATCTTTCAGGTGGTGAACAGCAACGTGTGGCGCTGGCCCGCTCAATTGCGCCGCGGCCGGGTATTCTGTTGATGGATGAGCCATTTTCTGGCCTTGATCAAAGGCTGCGCGACAGTGTGCGCGATGAAACCATAACAATTTTGCGGGAAATGCGGGCCACCTGCCTGATGGTGACGCATGATCCTGAAGAAGCAATGCGCGTTGCCGACCGTATTTTGCTGATGAAGCACGGTCAGATCGTGCAGGACGGGACGGCACGCGAGCTTTATTTCGAACCAGTTGATCTGGCTTCCGCAACATTCTTTTCCGAGGTCAATATGCTGGAGGGCGAGATCGTTGACGATATGGTCATTACCCCAGTAGGCACATTTCCGGCTACCGGTAAACCAAATGGCGCAGCCGATATCTGCATCCGGTTCCAGGGGGTTGAAATAACACCTAAAACGGAAACCAACATCCCGTCTGGTGCGAAACATGGCAGAGTTTTGCGGCGGCGTTTCCTGGGTGAGGTGGATCTGGTTGACGTGGCTGTTGAGGGATTGGACGATCCGTTACAGGCACGCATCAGAAATGCTGATAAATTGAGACCGGGGACAGAAGTTTTCGTCAGCTTTGACCCGCGCGACATTTTGGTATTTGAAAAAGAACACATATAGCCCCACATCTATTATGCGCGCTCGTTACGGGTGACGGAGTGACTGTTCAGATGGGCAAAAGATGTAGGGAAAAGCCAGCTTGGCGGATTTTTTACGACGCCAACCTGTTCGAACGGGCAGAAAACCGCCATTTCATTACCCATAAAGAGTCCGCACCCTAGTACTAATTATGGGTGTCTTTTCACCGTTGGGCGGTGTAATACTATGATTAGCAAGCGATTTTACGGGCTGTGTCGATAGCGAACGTTTGGTTCGCCTTTGCGGTTCAAGAAGATTTTAGGAGTACATAATGGGTATAAGTTTCTGGCAGATTGCCATTGTTGTCGTTTTGGTCGTGCTGTTGTTCGGTCGCGGCAAAATTTCGGATCTTATGGGCGATGTCGCCAAAGGCATCAAAAGCTTCAAATCGGGGCTCGCCGAGGAAGATGACAAGCCAAAGACGATAGACCAGTCGGCTGATGAAGTTGCGGCCACTGTCAAATCCGAAGATAAGCAAGCTAGCTAATCCATAAATTCTGATGGTGGCTGTACGCTTGTCGTGCTGCGCCCTTTTTTGAGAAACCGGCAGATCTGAATGTTCGATCTTGGATGGACCGAATTCATTGTTGTGGCTGTTGTGGCTATTCTTGTGGTGGGTCCTAAGGAACTGCCGGGAATGCTGCGCACAATTGGCAAGACAATTGGAAATATGCGCCGGATGGCGGGCGACTTTCAGCGTCAGATGAATGACGCACTGAAAGAAGCTGATCTCGATGGCATCAAAACCGGCATTGAAAGCGTAAACAGCATCAATCCGGTTTCGCAGCTCAAAAACAGCCTCAACCCTGTGAAGCAAGCCGCTGAGGATGTCCAACGGGATATCAACAAGGGCTTGTTGAATGCGGGCGAGGGCTCGAAGTCAGGCGCGGATACGCAGACTACGTCCGCAACTGATGCTGTTGCTGCTGCTAAACCCAAAGCTGCTGCAAAACCAAAGGCAGCGACAAAGCCCAAGACAACAGCAAAGCCGAGAGCCGCCGCAAAATCAAAAGCTGCTGAAAAGCCGGCGGCTGTTAAAACGGCTGCTACAAAGGCGACATCAGCCAAGGCTGCGGCCACAAAAAGAACCGCTGCCAAGGCAACCGCTGCGAAAGCAACACCCGCCAAGGGTGCTGCTGCCAAGACGACTGCCGCTAAAACGACCGCAGCCAGAAAACCTGCCACTAAAAAGACCACCGCAAAAACTGCGGGTACTTCCAAGAAGGAAACTGACGCGTGAGCGAGAGCGAAGACGAAGTCGACAGCAGTCGCGCTCCGC
>CAZOCA010000409.1:0-4033 GCA_964578105.1 uncultured Pararhizobium sp. | reverse complement strand
TCATACCCCTCCTTGGTCTCGTCAAATCGTCCGGCTTCCATCTGCTCATTGCTGAAATATTTGACCGTTTCATAGTTGAGCAAACTGTCGACAGACTTGCTGTTGGCCTGGGTATCGGCTTCGTTCATTTCGCGGCGGATTGCTATACGCCAGTTCGAAGCCATGATGGTGAAAACGATATAAACAACGATCATGACCACAATCACGGCGAGATAGGTCATGTTGAAATGGTAACCAACCACACCGGCCATGAAAATGAATTCCAGCGCCGTTGGGAACGAGGCAAGAATTGTAAAGCGGACAACCGTTTCAATTCCCTTGGTGCCGCGCTCGATGATCCGCGACAAGCCGCCAGTGCGGCGTTGCAGATGGAACCTTAGGGACAAGTCATGCATGTGCACAAATGTCTTGCGCGCAAGACTGCGTACGGCATGTTGGCTGACACGTGCAAACAGCCCGTCACGGAGCTGGGTAAAGCCAATCATCAGGATACGGCCAACACCATAGGCAATGACCAGCATTACCGGCACCAGCAAAAACGCAGGCAAGAAGGCAATCTCATCATCATTGCCAGCCAATGCATCGGTGGCGTATTTGTACATAAATGGCACATATACGGTGACGATTTTGGCGACAACCAGCGCAGCAAAGGCCAACCAGACGCGTTGTTTCAACTCTGGTCGATCTGATGGCCACATATAAGGCCACAGATTCCGGATTGTGGATACCAAATCACCGTCTTCAGTGGATATCTGCGTGGCCGATTGTTTGTTTTTTTCGGCCGCATCGTCGGCTTTGCCAGACGCATCGGTTGCAGTCATGTAGTTAGAATTCCTGATTATAGACTTATAAGCGCCGGAAATGCGGCACAAGGACCGGGTCCCTACCCTAGGCTATTTCTTTACTGTCTTCTTCTGGCGCGACGGCCTCGCAAGATTCTGTCAAATCTGCAATCAAGGCACTGGCATGTTTGAGTTTCTGCGTGTTGAGGCAATAACAGGATCTTGGTCCATCGATCGTACCAACAATCAATCCTGCATCCTTCAGCACTTTAAGATGCTGCGAGACAGTCGATTGCACCAGAGGCAGCATCTCTACGATCTCACCACAAAAACAACGGCCCCTGGAGGCCAAAGCGCGAATGATTTCAAGGCGTGCTGGATGACCCAGCGCACGCAGGACAGCGGCCATATCGCAATCCCCGGTAACGCCGCCAGCGGCATTGTCCCCATGTGAGGCTTCAGCTGGTGGAGCACTTTGCTTCACGTAACACCCTTTCATCGTTAGTTACCGATGAATATGGCATACGCACAGCAGCAATCAAGTGCCTAAGCCAGAAGTCAGGTCAAACACACAGAAAACGTTGAAACAACTGGCATTCCGGCTCTCCGCCCGCCCCTATGAATAATCAGTTCGCTAAAGAATCTTCATCTGGCACAACCAACACCTGATCTGGAAAGACGGTGGCAGGATCACGAATCTGATCTTCATTGGCACTGTAAAGAGTGGTGTATCGCACCCCACTTCCATAGATTCGCCGAGCAATCGTCCATAAATTATCTCCTCGGCCGACCACAACCCGCTGAAGCCTGGTCATCTCACCAGAGATTTTGACGTTGTCACGCCCCGTTGCGGTGTCTCCGCGAATATCATCATCAATCGCGTCACTGGGGTCAAAGGTCGCGGCCAAAGATCCTACAATCTTCGGGTCCCGTTCAAAGGGTACTTCACGGCGCGCCAAAACAGCCCCGCTGGATCGCTCGACCTGCTCTGCACGCAGAACCAACCGCCCCTTGGGCACAGATTGAGTTGTCTGGAGATTCCAACGTCCGACTGGGCCAGCGACAGTTTCTCCAATCAGCTTATTGTCCAGAAAAAGTCTTATGCTTGCCTTTGGCCGCGATGCACCGGCTACCAGCAAGTCCTCTTCCCCTTCGGTTTCGACCGCCTCAATCGTCACCAATGGTGTGTCTTGCTCTTGATCCGGCACTTTTGGCTCAAGAGCAGGCTCAACTGAAGCCGTCGCAGGAGCATCCGTACTATCGTCCGGCTCATTGGTTGAATCCGATGGAACGGTCTTCGCCGATGAACTCACATCAGGTAAGACCTCTGGCTGCTCTGTAACTTCCGGCCTGATAGTTGTTGCAGGACTCTGCCAGACCGCGCTGGGCTCACCTGGTTGATCCAGCATGACAATTGCTGATTCCAAAGCTTGTTCCGGCACAGCAACCGTCACATTTTGAACCGAGACCAATGGTTCTTCTGTATCGTTGGAGATACTACGAACTGCAATCTGATGTCCGCCCACTGACAGCGGTTCATCCAGCACAAGTGCCCACTCTCCGGCTGAGTTGGCAGTTGCCCTTGCAAGCACCTGATTGCCTGACATTACTTCAATCTTGCTGCCAGGCGCTGATAAACCGGCCAGAACTGCATTGCCGTCGGGCTCAACTCTGACAATGTCAAATGTCGGTGGGGCAATCGTTTGCTGTGGCTCAGCCTGGGGCTCAGTCTGGTCGTCTGATTGCGCAATTTGTGGTTCGGCCTCAGGTTGCCCGACTTCCGAAGCGGTCCGGATTTGCGTATCGTCCATCTTGACCTTGCCAACATTGGCCGCTGACTGACGTATATTTTCAAGAGAGACGGTTCCGTTCGCTATCAGGACAACCGCTGTTACCAGCCCACCAGCACTGCAAACCGCCGCAACTGCCAAAGCAATTTTGTTGGACCCAAGCGCCCTCATAGCGTGCAAACTATCGGCAATTCTGGAATGTAGCGTCATGATCCGAGCAGTCCGATGTCTCAAGGCTTTCGTCTGGCATTGTACCCAATGGGTTCAGAGCATTCGCATCATGCGAGATGTCTGCACAAATACCAATGTTTCGTGTAACGTTATCCTGTTAACCGTTCCTAAAATGCTTGTGTCACCATAACAGATTGAAGGTTCGGATTCGACGCCGATCTTAACGCGATTATCATTTGAAAGGTCATCAATTTTATGGGCACCATTTCTTCTATTTGTGTTTATTGCGGGGCCGGAAGCGGCACAGACCCGGCTCATATGGCCGCCGCAAAAGCGCTTGGCCGTATTCTTGCCGAACAGAAAATCCGGTTGATCTATGGCGGCGGCACGATTGGAATGATGGGTGCCGTGTCAAAGGCTGTTCTCGAACATGGCGGACAGGTGACCGGAATCATCCCAAGGTTTCTTCTGGATATGGAAGCTTCTCATAAAGAGCTGGAACGTCTTGATGAGTTGATTCTGACTGAAGACATGCATGAGCGAAAACGCACCATGTTTGACAAGGCAGATGCTTTCATTGCCCTGCCCGGCGGAATTGGCACATTGGAAGAACTGGTTGAGCAACTGACCTGGGCACAGCTCGGCAGGCACAAAAAGCCGGTATTGCTCGCCAATATCAACAATTTCTGGCAGCCACTGATTGAACTGATCTCTCACATGCAGGACGAAGCCTATATCCGAGAAGGCTTTGAAGTGAACTTTCTCAACTCAGATGATGTCGATCAGATTGTGCCGCTGTTGCGAAAAGCAGCGCTTGAAGCTGTTGTGACGGATGAAACTCTGGAATCAGTCGGGCGTCTGTAAAGGCATGGGCACCGTGTGGATACTCGGAATAAATCCGAGTATGACGGCATTGAGTGTGAGTGCATTGCTGGGCATTGATATTGCAACAACTCAATCGCAATATCGGGCGCCGAACCTCGGCTTCGAACCATCGTCATACTCGGATTTATTCCGAGTATCCACTGACTTATAACCGTCGTTAAAGTTCGTCTGCTGGCACCCGCATCAGCTTGTAATTAATGCTGTCAAGCAACGCCGCGAATGAAGCGTCGATGATGTTCGAGGAGACCCCCACGGTAAACCATCGGTTGCCCTGCCCGTCCCTGCTTTCGATAAGAACGCGTGTGATCGCTTCGGTCCCACCATTCAGGATACGAACTTTGAAATCCACTAGTTCCAGATCATTGATATGGGCATTATAGCTGCCTAAATCTTTTCGAAGTGCCT
>CAZOCA010000408.1:0-4046 GCA_964578105.1 uncultured Pararhizobium sp. | reverse complement strand
ATTCTCTATCCAACCAGTCCAGGCAGTGTGTATCACCTGACGAAATCAATGGATCAGTTGCTGTTCCAATTTTACGCCAAGAATGACCGATTACGCATCACCGATTTGCATCAGGGCATTGTGTGGGGCACACAGACCAGCGAAACCCGTCTTGATGAGCGTTTGATCAACCGCTTCGATTATGACGGTGACTATGGAACCGTCTTGAACCGTTTCCTTGTGCAGGCGGCCATTGGCTATCCTCTCAGCGTTTATGGCACTGGCGGTCAGACAAGGGCCTTCATCCATATTGAGGACACGGTGCATTGCGTTGAACTGGCGGTCAAAAACCCTCCCGTTGCTGGAGAAAAGGTCCAGATCAGGAATCAGATTGCGGAGTGTCATAGAGTAAGGGACCTTGCGGAAATCGTGGGTGAAATCACCGGTGCAAAGATTGCGCGGTTAGATAATCCACGCCTTGAGATGGCGGAAAACGAACTGCGTGCGAGCAATGAATCCTTCGTAGAATTGGGATTTGAGCCAACTCTTCTGAAGGATGGAATTCTGAACGAAACCATGGAGATTTGTCAGGCCTATCGGCACCGCTGTGACATCAATACAATTCCCAGTACGTCAGAGTGGGTGACCCGCCGTGGAGATGCGCTACAGCTAACCGAGGATTCGTCAGCACGGTAAATTTTAAAAACAAGCTTTATGCCAACGGATTTATTGACTTGGTCCGGGCACCGACAAGGATTTTTGTTTGATGCGTCTTTTTCTGCTCCTTGCACTGGCCTTTGCGTTGATAAGCATTTCGCTTGTCGTGTCTCAGAATCCTGAGTTTTTGAGACAGACCCAGCAATTGGTAAGCGGATCGAACAAAGCCACACCGGCCGCAAGCTTGACGGATACGCCAGCCAATTCATGGTCTGATTTATTTGAGCACACCAGCTTCGTTGGGATGCAGGACGATGGCTGGCAGGCATTGTCCGGCTTTCCTTCTTTCGCCAAAATCATCATCCCACTGCCACGTAAAGCAGTACTGACCGATGGTCGTTTGCGGTTGAGCCTTTCAACACAGATGGCCGAAAGTGGCGTTGGAACCTTGCGTGTATCCATCAACAACACAAGGCGAGCCGATTTGGTCCTGAAAACCGGCGAAGACAGGCGTAGCCTGTTGCTGGGACTGACCCCGGAAGATTTGGCAAGGCCACGCCTGGTGGTTTCGTTGACAGTGCAGGGGGATGCGTTTTCGGGCGTTTGCCCGAGCCGGCCAAGCCGCGGCGTTGTCGTAGATGTTTTGCCCGAAAGCGGTGTAGAACTGGCGCACTCTGCGGCGCTTTCCGATCCGCTGGATATCTGGCTGGCAGATACGAAACCTGCCCGATTTTACATACATGCAGGCGACGACGCTGCCCAACGCGCCGACAGCCTTTTGTTGGCTGCGCGTTTGAAACAATTGCAACATAATGTTGAATTTTTTCCGCAAACGGATGCAGAGAATCCGCCAGTCCAAATCCTGTCAGTGGATCGAAACCAGTCTGAGGACCTGCTTTATGATAATCAAACCGGTCGTTTGACCATCAAAGATCCAAATCTGGCGGTGACCAGCTTTGCCAGTGATACGACCCTGTCTCTGGCCGATCTTTTGTCCGGACCCCTGAGCGCTGTTCCAGCAGATGAAAACACAATTTTGGATGATGACAGCACACGCACTTTTTTCCGCAGCCATCGTTGGCGTTTGAACTATGATTTGACCGAGCGCCGCGCCGGACGCGCCCCTTCACAAATGCGTCTGGCTTTGAAAACCAGCAACCAGTTAGCGGGTGCAGATTGGCTGGTGCGGGTTTTGTTGAACAATAGTCTGCTGGCCAGCTATCAGCTGGAAACAGGGTCGGATGTCTTTGAAAGAATAATTCGTCTGCCCGCAGAATTGCAATTACCGGACAATGAGATTGCCGTTGATCTGCTGACAACAGATATTACAAACTCAATCTGTGATCCCGGCCTTGAAGTTGCCGCCCAGATTCTGCCGGAGACGAGATTATCCGGTGAGGCGGTTACAAACGCCCAAATTCCTATTCATGCCGTTAACGCACTGGGTGAGCCAGACCGCGTTTCCATGACTGCAGAGCCTCAACTCAGCAGCGCTCAGGCAGCCCTTGCAAGCAGTCTTGTGGCCTATGTTCTGCCACAAGACACGCTGGTGGAAACCAATGCACAAGAGCTTGCCGCGATCTCAACCAGATTGGACATTACGGATAGAGCAGGGCTTCAGGAGCGATTGGAAGCTGTGGATCTGAGCGACACCAGCAAGCAACACTGGATCGTAACTGAAACTGATGGTGAGTCGGCCGCACAAGAGCCTTATCAGATCATTCCAGTAGGAGCCGGGCAACTGACGACCAGCAGGCTTCCCAGTTATGAAAACGCCGTTTTTCTGTTCATAGAAACGTCTGAGGGGGCGACCAGCGACGCACAGGCGGACTGATATTTGGCTACGCGATTAACCGACGCCTTTTTACACAGTGACTTCTGGTCCACAGACAGCGCACCGGCTGGCTTGTCTGCGCGCGTGTCAATGTGGAGAACGCCCGGGGTCATTCTGCTGTTCTGTGCGTTGAGCTATGGAAGCCTTTTCATCATCAACGAAGTGCCTTTTCTGAACGAGAACTTCCGCAATGATGATCTCAACTTTTCTCCCTATACAGGCACGCATGCTATTCCGGTACGCGTCTTTATCCTGTGTTTCATGGTGGCCTTTTCGGTCTTTGCGGCAGGTGGTTGGCTGCAGCGTCTCCGCTTCGGGCTCTTTGTCATCGCGCAATTCATCGTCTATTGCGCCCTGTTTGATATTTTCAACATCGTCAATCACAACCTGTTCGGATTTCTCTACCCCCTGTCGCTCATTGCAATCATCAGCGGCGTAGTTGGTTTCTACGTTTTCTCCAACGCTCTTTTGCGCCTTGGAAACATGCCTCCAAAGCGCGAGAGGGTGTATGTCCGGCAGTCTGTCATTCAGCCATTGCTGCTTTTTTTCCTGATCTTTTTGACGTCGGCCATTTTGGCATCCTGGATTTCCATCGTCACACCGGAGCGCATCATGCAGTTCCGTCTGCTGGCTCTTATGGGCGGAATTGGACCAGGGGTTTTTCTGTTTTTTCCGCTGTTCTTTGGCTCGCTCTACGCCTTGAACCGGCTTAAAGAACTTGCGCTCAACCGGGTGGATTTCAGGCCGCCGCTGACCATCATTATTCCCGCACATAATGAAGCGCATATTCTGCGCCAGACCATCGGGAACATCGACAAAGCAGTTGAGGTTTACGGTTCCCCGGTCACGATCCTGATCCTGAACAACAATTCAACCGATGCCACGCCTTCCATCGCGCGTCTGGCGCTGTCATCTTGCAAGTTCGTGTCAGGGCGTGTGGTGGATGTACCAACCCCCGGAAAAGCCCACGCACTCAATCGCGGTCTGGAGCTGGTTGGAACCGAGTTCTTTGTTCGCATTGATGCCGATACACAGGTGGAGCCAACCTCATTGCTGCGCGCCCTGCGCCATTTTAAAGACCCCGATATGGGTGTCGTTGGCGGATTGCCGCTGGCGCCTGGCACAGGCCAGTTTGACCACGCACGACAAGTGGAAACACTTCTCAAACACGGCTTTTATCAGGTCGCATTGTACCCGATCCGGGCCGTGGTGGGTGTCGCTGGAATGTTCGCGGTGTACCGCACCGAATTGCCGAGGCGTCTGGGTGGATTTGCCTCTGGCATGAATGGTGAAGACACGGATATGTCGCTGGCGATCGGAGAATCTGGATATCGGGTGAAGATCGATCCAGCGGTAAAATTCGTGTCCGAAGTACCCGCCACCTTCAAACATTTGCGTGAGCAGCGTATGCGCTGGTTTCGCTCTATCTACCATGTCACTGCGCGCAATGTGGATTATCTGGAACGCTGGTGGCCCTCCGTGCGCGGCAAACTGATGCTGCCCTTCATGCTGATCAATTCGGCCAGACGCGCTATGATGCTACCTCTGGTATGTTTTGGCCTGATTGAATATGCCA
>CAZOCA010000407.1:0-4048 GCA_964578105.1 uncultured Pararhizobium sp. | reverse complement strand
CGATTTGTCTTTGCGTGCATGGCCGTAGAACCGATAGCAGTCGATGACCAGAAACCCTGGCTGGCCAGCCCGGGCACCGGCAATCAGTTCCGCTGCTGCGTCTGCCACATCTTCCACCGCAAGCCCGTCCACGGTGCGCGCGGCCAGTCCAAATGCCTCGGCGCGTTCATGAAGTCTGGGGTTGGCCGTCGCCTGATCAATCCGCGTGCCCATGCCATATTGATTGTTGATACAGACAAACATCACTGGCAGCTTCCAAAGGGCGGCCATGTTCATGCTCTCATAGAGGATTCCCTGACCGGTCGCGCCATCGCCGAAAAAGGCAAATGAAACCGCATCTGTTTTGCGGTTACGCGCCGCAAGGCCCGCACCAACCACCGCCGGAATACCACCACCGACAATCGCGTTGGCACCCAGATGGCCAAGTCCCATATCTGCGATGTGCATTGAGCCGCCCTTGCCGTGGCAATAACCGGCTTCCTTGCCAGCGATTTCCGCCATCATGCGCGCTGGATCCGCCCCGCGCGCCAGAAAAATGCCATGGCCGCGATGGTGGGTTGTGAACGTGTCGCCATCGCGCATATTTGCGCAAATACCGACCGCTGCACTTTCCTCACCAATCGACAAATGCAGCATTGAGCCGGCCGATTGTCCGCGCACAAACAATTCGCCGACACGTTCTTCAAAGGTACGCACGCGGCGCATTTCACGATAAAAATCAGCCAACAAAGAATTTTTGCCCGCAGCGTCATTATTGGCATCTATCATATCAATCCGTATTGCCTTGCTTTGTTGCGTAGAAACGGCAGACCGTTTTCCATTACTTCCGCTTCGCCAGATGCGACCGGTCGCCAAACCGAAAGCCCGAAAGCCATTTCCGGCGGCATGTCGATGAAGCTCTCCATCGCAAGTCCGCCCTTGAAGTCGATTGCGCGCAGTGCCGCAAAAATCTCATCCCAGCCAATCGTTCCGGCACCCGGTGTTCCGCGGTCAGATTCCGAAAGATGGATATATTTCAGATGCTCGCGCGCATCGATAACGCCCTGCCCGATGCCTTTTTCCTCGATGTTCATGTGGTAGGTATCCAGATGCACGAACATGTTGTCCGCACCGATGCGCTCGATCATGTCGACCGCCTGCCAACCGGTGTTTATGAGATGCGTTTCGTAGCGATTGACCGGCTCAATGCCGAACAGGAGACCGTGGGTTTTGGCGTAGGCTGCAGCACGCGTCAGCGCATCGGCAACATTGTCCAGTTCTTCCTGGGTTGGTGGCTTTCCACTGCGTTCACCAATGCCGCCATAGACAACACCGGACAAGGCTTCGCAGCCCATCGCCGCGCATTTATCGAGTGCGACTTTGAGGAAATCGACGGCCCCGTCGGGATTGTGGGACGCCCATACTTCTTGCGGAAGACCCAGAGAGCAGACCGAGCGCATATGATGCGCCTCAAGCGTCTTGCGACTGTGTTCGGCATCCACCGATGGGGGGTCAAGAAGGGCAATTTCCAAAAAGTCCATGCCGTAGGATACCGCCTTCGCGACCGCCCTTTCGCATCCTGGACGGTCCCATGACATCGTCCACATGCTGGTATGCACGCCAAAACCTTCCATCAACTCATTCCTGTTTCAACGTTTTCCAATAGCAAAACCGCCAGCGCTTCATCCACCATCAAACGGTTTACAAATCCGCCGCGCAATACAGCCAGTGTTGCAGCGCATTTGCCTTTGCCGCTGGCAAGAATGACAGCATCCATGCCAGTGAATTCCTGTGGTTTCACGCATGGCGTGCTGCGGTTCAATTCAATGTCAGCGACAGATCCGTCGGCCTTGAAAAAGACGCCGCAGCAATCGCCAACAACATCAGCGTCCAGCAATTGCTGGAGTTGCTCATCACTGAAAATTCCACTCTCGAACAGGATCGCACCTTCACGGCATTCGCCGATACTCATCAGTGCGTGATCTGCCTTGCGCGCAACGGTGAGCGCTTCGGCAACCAGCCGCTGTGACATGACCATTTCGCAGGCGCTGGCGCTGTCGGTTACAAAGGGCGCTGGCAACAAAAGAGCCCGCCCGCCGGTTTGCGCGGCCAGGCGCACACAAACATCGCCAGGGGCGGTATGGGTTGCGTGGGTTACAGACCCCATGAGTGACACGAATGTAAGATTCTGGTTTGTGACCGCTGTCACATTATCAGCCATCGCAGACAACGTGCGACCCCAGCCAACGCCAACCGTTATTGGTGTTTCGGTTGCGGCAATGCGCGCCAGATAGCCTGCCGCCAGCATGCCCACTGCGGCGCGGCTATAGCTGTCATCCAGAACATCACTGGGCACGGGTGCAACCTGCACCTCGCTCAGGTCAAAGGCCTCGGCCAGCCGGTCGGCCAATGCAAGTGTGCGTGAGGTGCGGTGTTCCACCGAAATGCGCACCAGTCCCTGCTCGCGCGCATCGGCCAGCATGCGCAAGACCTTGAAGCGTGAAATGCCGAGATGTTCGCTGACTTCCTGCTGGCTCAAATTTCCAACATAGTAGAGCCACGCCGCCTGCGCGATTTCGTTATCTGCTTGACGCTTGCCTGCATACATGTTGGATTTTTACCTCCCCGCCCGATCCTCACAAATGGCTTGACCGCACCTTTCTTCGTTATATAGTCACATGTGTGCAGTCAATGCACAAGTGTTGCAAAGCGGCGTTTCAGCACCGCACGCAGATATGGTAAGAGATACGCAATGCTATAGCTGACGAAGGTGAGGCACCGTATTTTCGGGTCCTGAGGAATTCAGTCCGCTGCGGCGGATTAAGGGAGAAACTATTATGAAAAAACGTACATTACTGCTGGCCAGTGCGCTGGTAGCTGGAACGGCATTGTCAGGCTATGCCGCAAGCCACAGCGGCAAGGACATTGCCACAGTTGTGAAAATTGCTGGCATCCAATGGTTCAACCGGATGGAAGAAGGCGTTAAAAAGTTTGCCGAAGAATCTGGCAACAACGCTTTTCAGGTTGGGCCTGCACAGGCCGATCCACAGCAGCAGGCTGCCCTGATTGAGGATATGATTGCACAGGGCGTTAATGCCCTTGCCGTGGTTCCGATGTCACCAGAAGCTCTTGAGCCAGTGCTCAAACGTGCAATGGATGCAGGCATCGTTGTGATCACTCACGAAGCTGCAGCTCAGCAAAATACAAATTACGACCTTGAAGCCTTCGTAAACGAAGACTTCGGTGCCAATTTGATGGAGCAGTTGGCAACATGCATGGGCGGCGAAGGCGAATATGCAGTGTTTGTTGGTTCATTGACCTCGCAGACGCATAATCAGTGGGTCGATGGTGGCATTGCACACCAGAAGGCAAACTATCCAAACATGACACTCGTCGGCGACAAGAACGAAACCGCTGACGATGCTGAAAAAGCCTACACCAAGGCGCAGGAAGTTCTTCGTGCCTATCCCAACATCAAGGGCATGCAGGGTTCTGCTTCCACCGATGTGGCGGGTATTGGCCGTGCAATCGAAGAGCGCGGCAAAGAAGATGATACATGCATCTTCGGCACCTCATTGCCGTCAATCGCTGGTCAATATCTTGATACAGGTGCTGTCGACGGCATCGGTTTCTGGGATCCTGCAGTTGCCGGTGAAGCCATGAACAAACTTGCGGTTATGGTTATGGATGGCGGAACCGTCACTGACGGTATGGATCTTGGATTGCCTGGCTACGAGAATATTACGCTCGATGGCAAGGTTATCTACGGCTCAGCCTGGGTGAACGTGAACAAGGCAAACATGGCAGACTATCCTTTCTGATCATGTATAGTGCGCGGGGCGGCCGTCAGGCTGCCCCGACCGCATTTCACTATTACTCCTCAAAAAAAAGTTACGGGCCAGCATGTCTGATGTAAGTCCAGATGCGTTTATTGACCTTGCCGGGATCACAAAACGCTACGCGGGTGTCACCGCCCTGGATGGTGTGGATTTCACTGTTAATCACGGAGAAGCTGTTTGCCTTGCAGGCGAAAATGGCTCCGGTAAATCGACACTGATCAAAATCATCT
>CAZOCA010000406.1:0-4058 GCA_964578105.1 uncultured Pararhizobium sp. | reverse complement strand
TATCTGGGCAAGGCCACTGGAGAAGATCTGTTGGTCGAGCTGATATTGAACGCCCAGAGCCAATGGATGGGTCTCAGCTGTGTAACGGTGCCCAACACTCAGCTCAAGATTGTCGAGCGGGTAGTATGACAAATCACTGAATGCGAAGAAGTTTTCATCATCTATGTCGGTGGTGACATCAACATCGAAAAACTCAGCACCCACAACAGCCTTGAAGGTTAACTGGTTCCAATAATATTCGCCTTCCACACCAATGCGACTGACACTGCCACCCAAATTGTCATGATAAGTATGAGAGCCGTACACACCCAGCAAGGCCATGCTTGGATCACGCCAGAACAGATGGCCCGCGCCGCCACCGATGAACTCTCCATCATGTGTGCCAATAGCGCCGTCCAATTGCAGACCGTATCTGACACCTACCGGGATCGAGATGGATCCGGACAGAGCGCCATAACCTTCGTCGAACAAAGAACCACCTAAAACGGAAATCTTACCGTTGATACCGGAAACCGCGGGCAGCACACTGGGCGCAACAGGCGTTCCTTCCAGATACATATCAGCCGCCAAAGCGGAGCCAGCAAAAGCTGCACCGCCAACTAACGCTGCAGAGATAAAAAACACATTTCGTAAAGACATAAAACCCCACTTAAAATCAACTTGGTGGGTACCAGACGCTGCTTGAATAACAAGCCCACCCACACCAAAAAACGTTATTTTTTCAATAAAAACAGTTATTTAACAATCTTAGATACGTCAAAAATCACAACACCCCGGAGAGGTAGAGTTGTGAATTCAACCAAAGATCGGCCCGCCAGATGGAACGCTCGCGCGGCCGGTCTGGATCTGTTTTTTTCCAGCTAACAGCCCGATGGTGGGCGGCAATACTGATAAAATGAATGGGTGTTTCACAGCCAAACAATGCGTTTTGGACCAGCATTAATGGCGTCGCATCAAAAACGAGATGTATCAATTTGCGTATTCTGCAGCGTCTCCAACACCTTCACCCGAGTCTGCAAGTGTTGCTTTCTTGCCAATATGTAAGCTGAATCGGTCGCAAGACCCGTGCTAGCCTTTGCCAACACCATGGCAAATCAGCTATGGAGATAACAAATCACTCTGGGAAAGACCAACCGGCACGTGTCTGATGCACTCTGATATTTCTGATGCACTGTGACGCTCTTGCATTTGCAAGGCTGAGTTATACCTGATTGTGATCGATTGATAGACAACCAGAACTGTGGAGCTGGCCGTGAGTCTTGTGCGCATAATCAGGCAGATGATGACAGAAATGCTGGCACGCCGAGTGCTCGGCCGTCGGGCAATCATCGCCCTTCTGCCTTTCGTGCTGCTGCCCTTCGTGCTGGTCGTGTCCCAACCCGCAGCTGCCGCTCCTTACATTCTTGTTGACCTGGACAGCGGTCGCATTCTTGAGGAAAAGGACGGGCTGACCCCCTGGTATCCGGCTTCCGTGACGAAGCTGATGACCTCTTATGTGACTTTTGAAGCCATGGCAGCCGGCGAATTGACTATGCGGTCCGCTGTTATTGTTTCGCAGAACGCACTGAATGAACCACCGAGCAAGATGGGTTTTCGAGTCGGCACCGAAATTACCGTCGAAAATGCTCTGAAAATGGTTCTTGTGAAGTCAGCCAATGACATTGCGGTGGCACTTGGAGAAGCGGTCTCCGGCACCGAGGCAAAATTCGTCGCCCGGATGAACAAGACGGCCCAAAGGCTGGGCATGACCGGCACGCGGTTCCGCAATCCAAACGGCTTGCCTGCCAGGGGTCAGACGACCAATGCGCGGGATATGGCTGTGTTGACACAAGCCATTTTGAAGCGTTTCCCGGAACATGGCGACCTGTTCAAAATCACCGCCATCAAGGCGGGCAAAAAAGTTCTGCGCTCCTACAATCCGTTGCTGACGCGCTATCGCGGCGCCACCGGCATGAAAACGGGTTTCATCTGCTCTTCTGGTTTTAACATGGTTGCCACCGCCAAACGCGGCAACAAACATCTGATCGTGGTGGTCTTTGGCGCGCCCTCTTCGCAGGAACGTGCGGAAGAGGCTGCCAGACTGCTGAACAAGGGATTTCGATCCTTTGGATTGAAAGGCCGCCGGACGGTAAGCAAGTTCAAGGCGCCCGGCCTGACCACAGAGCCCGTTGATCTGCGCCCGCAAATCTGTAGCCAGGAAGCCCGCAGCAAGCGTTATAAGCGACTGGAAACCTACAAGATGGGTGAAGGTAAATCTCTGCTCAGCAAAAATGTTCTGGTCAGCACAGCCCCTATTGTTGTGCGCACAGGCAATGCGATCAAGACCATCGCGGCCAATCTGCGCAATGCTCCCACTCCAATACCCCGCCCGAACATTGTCCTGACATCCCTGCCGAGCCCGATTGTCGCCGGTGCGGCAGGTAGCGCTGCAACATCCGGTGGTTTAGCGGCCGATGAGGTCGATACCGGCGATGGTGATGGCGACAAGGAACAATTGATGGCGAAGGCCACACCGGGCGGTATCCCGCTGCCGATCAGTCGTCCTGCATTTTCCAAAGCCGGTACACCTGCCAATACCGTGGCCGATGAACGAATGCAGGAAGACGCGCTTTAGGCTTACGGGCCGCAAGATTTGTGATTCAGGCTTTCGATCATATCTGTATGATCAGACTGATCTGTTTGGCCTGATTGCCAACCTCTAACCTTTCTCAAGATAATAATGGACCGCATCTCCATGCGGCTCTTGCCGCAACAATTTGTGGCGATGTTCTGTGCAGAAATGCGGTATGTCGATGGTTGCCATGGGATCGGTGCTGATCACCTGCAACACATCGCCTGCAGCAAGACTTCGCAGTGCTTTCTGGGCTTTGAGCACGGGCAGCGGACATTGCAGGCCCGTCACATCGAGCACAGTGAAGCTGCTATCATTCGGTGTTCCGCCACCAGCGGCCTGGCCTGTATTGCTCATATGGATCTGCACCAATCTTCTATGTTCATTTGGGCTGTTCTGGCAGAAAATCAACCGAGAAAGCAATTGTTGAACTTGGTGATTCTGCACGGTATCGTTCAATCAGAACACAAAATATTGAGTAGCAATGGTGGTCAACACCTATTAATCGGGGACCTACCGACTGGGGGTCATCACAAGGGAGAATGCGTGGCTTTTTTTCCTCGGATACGCAGTGAATACGCCTATTTGTCCGGTGCAATCCGCACATTGCGACGGCTGAAACCGGTTGTCGAGAAAAAGACACGCCTGTGGCCGGATGTGCTGGAAGAGCTGGCCGACAGGTATGGCGACCGACCCGCGCTGCTCAGCCACAATCAACAACTCAGCTATAACGCGTTTATGGGCCGCGCAAACCAATATGCGCATTGGGCAAAATCACAGAACCTGCAAAAGGGCGATGTGGTTGGACTGCTGATGCCCAACTGCCCAGAGTTTCTGGCGGTTTGGACCGGAATTGCCCGCGCTGGCGGTGTTACGGCTCTGTTGAACACCAATTTGCGGGGGGCCTCCCTGGCCCATAGCGTCAACATTGTCACGCCGAAGCATATCATCGTTGATGCAGCGCTGGCCGGGCAGTTTACAGATGCCGAGCAGCATTTGGATTACGGGTCGACAACAGATCAGCCCGAACTCTGGGTCTACGACAACGCGGCAGAAAACGCCGCCAAAGCATTCAAGCCCCTGAAACCATTGGTGGACGCGGCCAATGCCGGGCCGCTGCCTCTTGAAGATCGGCCCGCCATCACCACCGATGATAAATGCCTCTACATCTATACAAGTGGCACCACGGGCCTGCCGAAAGCGGCAAACATCAATCATTATCGCGTTCAGGCCATCATGCATGGCTTTTCGGCTGCCACGGGTGCCAGCGATCAGGACCGTATGTATAATTGCATGCCGATGTATCACTCGGCAGGCGGGCTGATTGCCACAGGCTCGGTTCTGACACGCGGCGGTTCCGTGTTTATTGCCGAACGCTTTTCAGCCAGTACTTTCTGGGACGATGTGGTCGACAATGACTGCACCATGTTTCAATACATTGGTGAGT
>CAZOCA010000405.1:0-4071 GCA_964578105.1 uncultured Pararhizobium sp. | reverse complement strand
TCACAATATTGCGGTTGATTGTTGTTGCGGGCATCTTCGCCAACGGCGCGGTAGAGGCCGTCAAGGCTGAGAAATGCCAGTGAATCCACTTTTATGTAGTCCGCCATTTCGGCGATGGACATACGGGATGCCAGCAGTTTTGATTTTTCCGGAGTATCAACTCCATAGTAGCAGGGGCTTTTTGTCGGCGGGCTTGCAATTCGCATATGCACCTCTGAGGCACCGGCATCGCGCACCATCTGGACAATCTTGCTGGAGGTTGTGCCTCTGACAATGGAATCATCGACCAGCACGACACGGCGGCCCTTGAGCACTGAGCTGTTTGCATTGTGTTTCAGCTTTACACCCATGTGCCGAATGGCATCGGATGGCTGAATGAAGGTCCGGCCCACATAGTGATTGCGGATAATGCCAAGGTCGAAAGGCAGGCCACTTTGCTCAGCATAACCAATGGCAGCAGGTGTTCCGGAATCGGGAACCGGAACCACGATGTCTGCGTCAGCAGGAAACTCTGTGGCCAGTTCCTTGCCGATCAATTTGCGCACATCATAAACGCTGGTGCCCTGAATGATGGAGTCAGGCCGAGCAAAATAGACATGTTCAAAGATGCAAGAGCGAGACTTTTGGGTCTCGAACGGGCGCAGGCTTTCAATGCCGTCATCGGTAATGACAACCATCTCGCCGGGGTCTATCTCACGCACGAAACGCGCGCCGATAATATCCAGTGCACAGGTTTCAGAGGCCAGAATATAGGCACCATCAAGGTCGCCCAGAACAAGCGGGCGAACGCCCAGCGGATCGCGGCAACCGATCATCTTTTTGCGGGAGAGGGCTACGAGTGAATAGGCCCCTTCAATCTGATTGAGCGAATCCACTATGCGGTCTACCAGCGGGCCTTTTTCGCTGGTGGCAATCAGGTGGATGATAACTTCGGTATCGGATGTCGATTGAAAGATGGAGCCACGCAACTGCAGCTCGCGTTTCAGCGTGTGGGCATTTGTCAGATTGCCATTATGGGCAACGGCAAAGCCACCCCCGGCAAATTCTGCGAACAGGGGCTGAACATTGCGAAGGCCAGCACCGCCGGTTGTCGCATAACGGTTGTGGCCGATTGCCCGGTCACCGGAAAGCCGTTTGATAACAGCTGGTTTGGTAAAATTATCGCCGACCAGACCGATATGGCGTTCTGTGTAAAACTGATGGCCGTCAAATGCTACAATGCCCGCAGCCTCCTGGCCGCGATGTTGTAGCGCGTGAAGGCCCAGCGTTGTGATAGCGCCTGCATCTGAATGGCCAAACACACCGAAGACGCCACATTCTTCATGAAGTTTGTCGTCGTTCGGGAGCATGATCAGGTTTCCGGGCTGGCGTTGATAATGCGTTCTACGTTTCTGGTGTCGTCTTGAGGAATGCTGGTTGTATCGTCCAGAAGTGCAGGCAGTTCTTCACTATCCTGAATGGTCGGGTTTGCCGGTGCGGTCGTACCGTCGGCTGGAGCCGTGAAACCGGATGTTCCCGATGTCGAATTATCAGGTGTGGACGTGCCCGGTACGCTTGCACCAGAACCTGATGTATTCGGGGCAGGGACCGGCGAGTCCAGATCATCATTTGGTAGAACCGTGTTATCCGGTTCAGAACTGCTGCCAAAGAATTCAGTAATTGTTTCTTGCATGTTTTCAGGCAATGCGGCGGTTATACGCCCACCAATTTCCATAAGAATTGGAAGGGACTGCGCATTGGTAACCCAAGTGGGACGCTTTTCGCGCTGCACAAGGCCGTTGAAAAGCATCATGGCTACCACCACAATCAGCAGGCCGCGCAACGCGCCAAACATAAAGCCCAAAGTTCTGTCTATTGGCCCAACACCGCTGTCCAGAATGAAATCTGAAATTCGGATTGTAATGAAGGACACAAGGATCAGCGTGATGAAAAACACAGCTGCCGCCGACAAGGCCTGCGACAATAAGTCATTGCCCACATAGGGTTCGACATAAGGCACGAGCAGGGAATGAAAAAACAGGGCTGCGGCTGCTGCGGCAATCCACGTTCCGATGGAGAAGACTTCGCGGATGAAACCGCGCATCATCGCCAGAAAGGCGGATATCAGCATTACGCCCAGCAGTACTCCGTCCAGAATTGTAATGGACATAGGGCAGGCTCCTGGCTTTCTTAATTGACGGTTTGCTTCTTAGCCTGATTATGCTGCATTGCCAAATGTTTCCATGGGTTTTCCAGCAATGTATGCATCAAGCCTCTCTTTGCGGCGCGGAGGCTGCAATTCTTGCCACCATGCTGGTCAGATCGGCGGTGGAGTTTATTGAAATTTCCTTCAACCCAGACGTGTTGTCTTGTGTTGCCTCAGGTGCGGTTGCCAGAGTGAATCCCAGCTTCTCTGCTTCTTTCAAACGTGCCTGCGTATGGGTGACGGACCGGATGGCTCCTGACAGGCTGATTTCGCCAAAATAGACACTGTTTTGAGGCAATGGCGCCCCAGTGAGTGACGAGACCAGCGCTGCGGCCACGGCCAAATCTGCGGCTGGCTCGGCTATTCGCAGGCCGCCTGCAATGTTCAGATAAACATCGTTTGCGCCAATTTTTACCCCGCAATGGGTCTCCAACACCGCAATAACCATAGCTAGACGGCTGTTATCCCAGCCGACGACCGCGCGTCTTGGTGTGCCAAGCGAGGAGGGGGCGACCAGAGCCTGTATTTCGACAAGGACCGGTCGCGTGCCTTCCATGCCAGCAAAAACAGCTGTGCCCGGATTGTTGGCTTTGCGCTCGCCCAGAAATAGCTCTGATGGGTTGGAGACTTCGCGCAAGCCACCGCCGGTCATTTCAAACACACCGATTTCATCGGTTGGACCAAAGCGGTTTTTGACGGCACGCATAATGCGGAACTGATGGCCGCCTTCACCTTCAAAATAAAACACAGCATCCACCATATGCTCGACCACACGAGGACCGGCAATCTGGCCGTCCTTGGTGACGTGGCCGACAAGAATAATGGTCGTGCCGGTTTTTTTCGCATAGCGAATCATCGCCTGCGCTGCTGTGCGGACCTGAGTGACGGTGCCGGGGGCCGAATCAACCTGAGAGGTCCAGAGCGTCTGGATGGAATCCAGAATAACCAAATGCGGAGGCTCATCGGCTTCCAACGTGGTCAGGATGTCCTCGACACTGGTTTCAGCTGCCAGGCTGACCGGCGCATCTGCCAGCCCGAGGCGCTGGGCACGCATGCGGACCTGGGCAATGGCTTCCTCACCGGAAATATAGATAACCCGACGGCCCAATTTTGCCATGAGCGCAGCCGCTTGCAGCAAAATTGTTGATTTTCCAATACCGGGATCACCACCGACCAGAAGGGCAGAGCCGGGAACAAACCCGCCACCGGTTACTCTGTCCAGCTCGGCAATGCCGCATAGAATGCGAGGAGCTTCCGGCGTTTCTCCTTCAAGCGGGACCAGTTCCATGACCCGGCCTTTTCCCACCATCCGTTTGGACGCGCCGCCAATACCGGAACCGGGGTTCTCTTCAATAATGGTGTTCCAGGCATTGCATGCCTCGCATTTGCCGCCCCAACGGGGCGTTACCGCACCACAATTCTGGCAGACATATTGAAGTTTCTGTTTGGCCAAGGAGGCTCCTGTCAAAGATCGTTGATGTAGGTGCGGTGATAGCGTGTGCCAAGGCTGGTCAGCAACTCATATCCGATTGTTCCTGCACTGCAAGCCACTTCATCCAGCGGAACCGTTGGGCCAATCAGCTCTATCCATTCATCCTGCCAGTTGTCGCCCATCAATTGATCAATGTCGGGATGCTCTGTCATGTCTACGGTTACAAGATCCATGGACACACGACCGATTAAAGGCACCCGAACGCCGCGCCAGGCAGCAAAGGCCCCCGACTGCTTATCGCTGCTGCCTGCAGAGCGCAGATATCCGTCTGAATAACCTGCCGAGAGCGTTGCCAGAATTCGTTCTTTTCCACCCGGTCGATCAGAGGGGCGTATTGTTTCCACACCACCATAGCCAACGCTTGCACCCGGCAACACAGATTTCACCTGCAGGA
>CAZOCA010000404.1:0-4075 GCA_964578105.1 uncultured Pararhizobium sp. | reverse complement strand
GGGCAGATCGGTCGCTTCTTCCATTATCTGGAAGAGCAGAGTTGCACCCATGTTATTGCTGTTGGCGGCGTTACAAAACGGCCTGATTTTTCATCACTGAAACTGGATTTTGGCGGGATAAAAGCGCTTCCAGAGGCCATTGCGACAGTCATAGGTGGCGATGACAAGGTGTTGAGCAATGTGGCCGGCATCTTTGAAAAGCGTGGTTACGAAGTCATCGGAGTATTGGAAGCAACTCCTGAAATGTCTTGCCCACACGGCCAGGTCTCTCGAAACGGACCGGGCGAACAAGCGTTGCCTGACATCGAGCTGGCAACACGAGCGGCTCATGCGGCAGGTTCTCTGGACATGGGGCAGGGCGCGGTTGCCGCGGACAACCGAGTAATCGCCATGGAAGGCCCCGAAGGGACCCGCGAAATGTTGCTGCGGGTCGCTACCATTCGCAAACAGAAACGCGCGCGTTGGAAGGCCGGGCAGGGCGTGTTGGTAAAGCGTGCAAAGCCGGCGCAGGACATTCGTTTTGATGTTCCGGTCATTGGTCCAGACACCGTGCATCAGATCAAGGCGGCTGGCCTTGCAGGAATTGCGGTAGAAGCAGGCCGTGTCCTTTTGTTGGACCGGGAAGAGCTTTTGCGCGTTGCGCAGCAGGAAAACATATTCATTCACGGAATTTCACTGGACCAACCGGACGAGTTCAAATGAGGCCGTTACGCATAGCCATTATTGCAGGAGAAGAATCAGGCGACCAATTGGGCGCCGAGCTTTTGGTCGCTCTGCGCGCGCAATATGATGGTGAATTGGAGATTGCCGGTGTTGGTGGCGCATTGATGGGCAAAGAAGGTTTAAACAGCCTGTTTCCACTGTCGGAAATTGCAGTAATGGGTTTCAGCGCTGTTTTGGCTCAATTGCCAAAAATAGTCCGACTAGCCTATCGGTTGATCGATCATGTTGTGGCGTTCAAACCCGATATTCTGGTCATTATCGACAGTCCGGATTTCACCCATCCTGTGGCTAGGCGTGTGCGCCGCAAACTCCCCAAATTGCCGGTGATTGACTATGTTTCACCCAGTGTATGGGCGTGGCGCTCTGGCAGAGCACGCAAGATGACTCGCTATATTGATCATGTTCTTGGCATTCTTCCTTTCGAACCAGAAGCCTATAAGCGATTAGCCGGACCCACATGTACTTATGTCGGGCATCCACTGGTCGACAAGATTACCAAGATCAAAGCGGCGGTAACATCGGAGAAAGCATCTGGCACCAAACGACTGCTGGTCATGCCCGGTAGTAGGACTGGTGAAGTCACGCGTTTGCTGGGCCCGTTTGGGGAGGTTGTCTCCAATTTGAAAGAGACACTGCCCGACTTGCAGGTGGAAATCCCGGCTGTTGCCCATTTGAAGCAACATATTCAGCAGGAAACTTCCAATTGGGTCATTCAGCCAGAAATCGTATCAGGTGAAAAAGCTAAGTTTGAGGCATTTGCCAAAGCGGATGCCGCGCTCGTCGCTTCAGGGACTGCAACGCTTGAACTGGCACTTTGGGGCATTCCAATGGCTGTCGGCTACAAACTGGATCCGATTGCCAAACGTCTTAAATGGCTGGGTAATGTGTCTTCCATCGTGTTGCCAAACCTCATTCTGGAAGAAAACAATGTCCCGGAATTTATTGACGAAGACTGCAGTGGGCTTGCACTGAGCGGTGCCATTTTACCATTGCTTCAGCAAAATCAGGACTACTCGGCCCAAATTGAGGCGTTCAAAAAATTGCAGGTTCTATGCTCAGTTGCACCGCACAGCCCGGCAGACAAGGCCGCCCAGCTTGTTCTCGACTATGCTCCGCCAAGTTTAATTGCGGCTAATGGTGAGGCAGAATAGCTTTCACAGCCGGCCGCGCCTCAACACTTGCCATATGCGCCTGAATCTTTGGGAACATGGCGACATCCACCCGATCAGACCTTAGCCAGCGCGCAATCGTGTAAAGATACGGATCGCAAATAGAATAGGTCTCACCCATGACCCAGGGACCTTCAAACAGGGTGTCCTCAATCATTTGCATGAGCGCACTCATGTTTTCCGGAACTTTTCTGTTCATGTCTTCAAGTGATGACGGCTCATCGGCCCAACGGTGGCCGCGCAGTTTGTGCGCATGGGCAACATGAACGGTTGAAGACAGATAGTTGTTGAACGCCTGAATTCTGGCGAATTCAAATGGGTTATCCAATGGCGCAAGCTGAGCATCCGGATAGGTTTGCGCAATGAAGGCCAGAATAGCAGGTGTCTCGGTTAAAGCGCCCGCATCTGATACCAGAACCGGAACCCGAGCCTTCCCATTGATTGCCAGAAATTCCGGTGATTGTTGCTGTTTTTTGGAAAAATCCAGAGAAATGCCTTCATAATCAGCACCAGCTTCTTCAAGTGCTATATGGGCGGCCATCGCACAGGTTCCAGGTGCGTAATAAAGCTTTAGCATGACAGATAATCCCCATAAAAAAGCCGCCCAACATTCAGGGCGGCTTTTTGTTTGATCAAATTACAGATTAGCGTTGCGAGATCGGAACAAAATCCCGATGTGTGGCGCCGGTATAGAGCTGACGAGGTCGGCCGATACGTTGACCTGGATCTTCAATCATCTCATTCCACTGACCAATCCAGCCAACCGTGCGCGCCAGTGCAAACAACACTGTGAACATGGAGGGTGGGAAGCCGAGCGCACGTAGGGTAATGCCAGAGTAGAAGTCAATATTCGGATAGAGCTTCTTCTCAATGAAGTAATCGTCGGTCAGAGCAATCTGCTCCAGCTCCAGCGCAACTTCCAGCATTGGATCATCAGAGATACCCAATTCATTGAGAACCTCATGGCATGTCTTCTGCATGATTTTGGCTCTCGGATCGTAGTTCTTGTAGACCCGGTGTCCAAAGCCCATCAAACGGAATGGGTCGTTCTTGTCTTTCGCCCGTGCAACATATTCTGGAATTTTGTCGACACTTCCAATTTCTGCCAGCATGTTAAGTGCTGCTTCATTGGCACCGCCATGAGCAGGGCCCCACAGGCAGGCAATACCCGCTGCTATACAGGCAAATGGATTTGCTCCTGAGGAACCAGCCAGACGCACGGTAGACGTGGATGCATTCTGCTCATGATCGGCATGAAGAATGAAAATCCGGTCCATTGCGCGCGCCAGAACAGGATTGGCTGTGTACTCTTCACAAGGCACCGCAAAACACATCTGCAAGAAATTGGATGCATAGTCCAGATCATTGCTTGGATACACGAATGGCTGGCCAATATGGTATTTATAGGCCATCGCCGCAATGGTTGGCATTTTGGCAATCATGCGCAGCGAAGCGACCATGCGTTGATGGGGATCAGAAATATCCGTTGAATCATGGTAGAACGCTGACAACGCACCAACAACGCCGCACATAATGGCCATTGGATGTGCGTCACGGCGGAAGCCGGTGAAGAAACGCGACATCTGTTCATGCAGCATTGTGTGATAGGTAACGCGGCTGTCGAAATCCTTCTTCTGCGCAGCTGTTGGCAACTCGCCGTAAAGCAGCAGATAGCAGGTTTCCAGGAAGTCACCATGCTCGGCCAATTGGTCGATTGGATAACCCCTGTGAAGCAGAATTCCTTCATCGCCATCAATATAGGTAATTTTGGATTCACAAGACGCTGTAGAGGTAAAACCCGGGTCAAATGTGAAACGATCTGTTTGTTTATAAAGCGATGATATGTCGATAACTTCTGGACCAACAGTTCCCGGGTGAATCGGAAATTCGTAGGTCTGGTCTCCAATCGTCAGCTTTGCTGTCTTCTCGCTCATAAAAGTCCCTTTCATATTTGCCCACATCGGAGGGCACATCCGTTAGGGGGCGGCAATAGATCGCCGTCCCTGAAGAAGTTAATCTGCCAATGGGTTGAAAAACCTCAGCCTGATTGCTTCTGAGTTTTTGCTGGGGCCTGAACTCAATTGGGAGGTTGTATTGGCGCTATGGGAAAAGGCCAGATTGCTAAGAATCCACCGGCAAACGTGCCGGTTGCCGTTCCACCCTTTGTCCCGATAGATGAACGC
>CAZOCA010000403.1:0-4118 GCA_964578105.1 uncultured Pararhizobium sp. | reverse complement strand
ACCATGCATAGGCATTGGATTCAGCGGCCACTTCACCAATCTGATCCTTTGCGACCGCAGGATCCTTGTAGAGACTGTGGGCGGCGATCCCGTATTCCGCAATCTGCTGCATTTCTTCCGACCGGATCTGCAATTCCACCCGTTCCCGTGCCGGGCCCACGACGGTGGTATGTATTGACCGGTAGTCATTTTGTTTTGGAACCGAGATGTAATCTTTGAAACGACCGGGTACCTGGGGCCATGTGGTGTGGATAATTCCCAACACAACGTAACAGCTCGGCTCATCTTCCGTGATGATCCGAAAGCCCAGAATATCAGGCAGTTGTTCAAAGCTTATGGATTTGCGTTCCATCTTCTTGAACACAGAGTACGGTTTTTTGTGACGGCTTGTGACCTTTGCGCTGATACCGGCCTTTTGAAGTCTCTGATGAAGTTCTTCCTCAATTTTCTGTTTGGCAGTTTCGCTCTGCTCCAGAAGCTTTTTCAGCTTCTTGCTAACGGCATTATGCGCTTCCGGATTGCTGTGGAAGAAAGCAAGATCTTCCAGCTCTTCCCGCATGTCCTGCATGCCCATGCGTCCGGCCAATGGTGCATAGATGTCCAGCGTTTCCTGACCAATGCGCACACGTTTTTCCGGTGCCATATGATCCAGTGTGCGCATATTGTGCAGGCGGTCGGCCAGTTTGACGAGCAAGACACGCACATCGTCTGAAATGGCCAGAAGAAGTTTACGCAGGTTTTCAGCCTGCTTTGCCTTTTGCGAAACTTCCTGCCGCGAGTCGAGATTGAGTTGTCTGATTTTCGTCAGGCCATCAACGAGGTGTCCAATTTCCCGACCAAACAGCGCATCAATTTCATCGCGCGTGGCGTCAGTATCCTCAATCGTATCGTGCAACAGGGCGACGGCCACCGTCGCATCATCCATTTGGAGGTCGGTGAGAATGGCAGCGACTTCCAGCGGGTGTGAAAAATAGGGATCACCGGACGCACGGGTCTGCTTGCCGTGTTTCGTCATGGCGTAGATATACGCTTTGTTCAGCAGCACCTCGTCGGCGGCTGGATTGTAGCGCTGAATGCGTTCAAGCAGTTCAAATTGACGCATCATCGGCGTCTACTTACCTTTTCAATTCGACTGATCTTGGCTGATGCCCACTATGTAGGTACTGAGCCAAGCACGCTATCATTTTGCAATTGCGAAATCATTACACAAAAAAGCCGCCTCAGAACTAAATCCTGAGGCGGCCTGAATTCATTGCTTTCGGGTCGGTTAGTCGTCCGAACGCTCTGGTGGGACGAGCCCTTCCAGTCCTGCCAGAAGATCGTCTTCGGACATCTGATCGAATGTGACATCCGGCTGATCACCGGGAACAGTTGCAGCGGTGTGTTCCAGCAGTGGAACAGCTGCAGATTCAGGTTCATCAACCTCAACATATTTCTGCAGTGAATGGATCAGTTCTTCATTCAAATCATCCGGTGAAATCGTCTCGTCTGCGATTTCACGCAGTGATACAACCGGGTTTTTATCGTTGTCGCGATCAACTGTCAGCTCAGAACCGGTCGAAATCATCCGCGCGCGATGGGCTGCCAAAAGCACCAGATTGAAACGGTTTTCGACCTTATCGACGCAATCCTCAACGGTTACGCGTGCCATATCAGTCTCCTTGTATGGGAATTTGCCGTGGATATACGCGCCATCCTCTGCAATTGCAAGGATTCTTGCGGGAAATCAGGCGTCTGTGATCACTTAAAGTTTCGGCCTCGCTGGCATCATGATAACGCTGGCTCCTGTCCTTACCCTGCGCATTCGGGATTTTGGATAATGTTTGAATTGGGACACCGCAAACAAACGTGAGCCAAGGCTGTTTCCATCAAATTTCTTGCAAGCCAGATGGCCCGATAGTATCTCTCGTCACTCTTCACGGCGTTAGATTTTATGTATTTTCATATCACTCGGCGATGAACCTTTACTATCGAGGACCTGTTTATGTTTCAGCCGAAAGAGCGGATTGCTCTGTTTATCGACGGGGCCAATCTCCATGCCGCGGGCAAAGCACTGGGCTTTGAAATTGACTATCGGCGCCTATTGAAACGGTTTCAAACCGATGGCTATCTTCTGAGAGCCTATTATTACACGGCAATTATGGAAGATCAGGAACACTCATCCATTCGGCCACTCGTTGATTGGCTTGCCTATAATGGCTATTCGGTCGTTACCAAGCCAGCCAAGGAATTCGTTGATGCATCCGGACGTCGGAAAATCAAAGGCAATATGGATATTGAACTGGCCGTCGGTGCCTTAGAGATTGCCGAGCGTGTTGACCATATTGTTCTCTTCTCCGGTGACGGTGATTTTCGCTCCCTTGTGGAAGCTGTTCAGCGTAAGGGCGTAAAGGTGACCGTTGTTTCCACTGTGAACAGTCAACCACCCATGATCGCTGATGAACTTCGCAGGCAGGCTGACCATTTTCTGGAATTATCCAAACTCATGGAAGAGTTGGGCCGTGTTCCTTCAGAACGACCATCGGCGAAGGCTTTTGATGACGCTGATAGTCAAAATGATGATGAGAGCCAGACTTAGAAACCGCCCGGAACACCGGTTATTTCATAAATGCGTTGCAGAAAAGGGGCGCGGCCCAAACCATGACCAATGACACAATAACTGCAACGGACCCAGAAACAGACTGTCCCTTCTGTCCACGTCTGGTGGCGTTTCGCGAAAAGTGGCGTTCAGAATATCCCGAATGGCACAATGCGCCGGTTTCGACATTCAGCGCGCCCGATCCAAGATTGCTGGTGCTTGGCCTCGCGCCGGGCATTCGAGGCGCAAATGCTACGGGAAGACCTTTCACTGGCGATTATGCCGGTGATTTACTTTATGCCACTTTGACAAAATTCGGTTTTGCCAGCGGGACTTATCAAGCCCGTCCGGATGATGGGCTGAAGCTTATCGATACAGCAATTACAAATGCTGTGCGCTGCGTCCCTCCTGACAACAAACCTGTTGGCGCGGAGATCAATATGTGCAGGCCATTTCTGCAAAACACTTTGCACGCCAATGCTTCCATGCAGATTGTCCTGGCACTTGGGCGTATTGCTCATGAGACATTCCTGCGCACGCTGGGTCTGCGTCTGGCAACATTTCCCTTTGGGCACGGTGCCATCCATGCCCTCCCGGAATGGGAAGGCCGGTCATTTACGCTGGTAGATAGCTATCATTGTTCGCGCTACAACACGAATACCAGACGGCTGACAACCGACATGTTTGAAAGTGTATTTCAGGACATTCGCAAAATGGTAGATGAAACCAACTGAAACGCTCTAACTCAGATTTTTCATCAAGCGGCTTTTTTCACGATTCCAGTCACGTTGCTTTTCAGTTTCGCGCTTGTCGTGGCTTTTCTTACCCTTCGCCAGCGCCAGTTCCACCTTCACCAGACCACGATCATTGAAATAGGTCTTTAGCGGCACGATGGTCATGCCACCGCGTTGGATGCCATTGAGCATCCGATCAATTTCACGTCTGCTCATCAGCAGTTTTCGGGGACGCCTTGGCTCGTGATTGTTACGATTGCCTTCCGTGTATTCCGGGATATGGAAGTTGAACAAATACAGTTCATTTCCGTCCGGACCGGCATAAGATTCCTGCAGGTTTGCGCGACCATTGCGCAAAGCCTTGACCTCGGTTCCGACCAGCATGATGCCGGCTTCAACCACATCCCCAATCTCATAGTCGAACCGCGCACGGCGATTGTCGGCAATGATTTGTCGCTTTGGCTTTTCAGCCTGTTTGGCACTCACGATGAACTCGCTTATTATTTAACGTTACAACAGCCCAGCATGTTCCATCGCTGAGCGAACCTCGGCGCGGGTTGAATCGGACGCTGGCACCATTGGCAGACGCAACTCCTCGCCACAGATATTTAAGAGCGACAAGGCGTATTTGCTAGGTGCTGGATTGGGATCGATGAAAAGCGCCTTGTGAAGCGGGTACAATTTGTCCTGCAATTCAAGCGCTGTGGCATAATCGCCCGCAAGACAGGCTTCCTGAAATTTGGCACACAAAGCGGGCGCAACATTTGAGGCAACGGAAATGCAGCCATGTCCGCCATGAGCCATGT
>CAZOCA010000402.1:0-4129 GCA_964578105.1 uncultured Pararhizobium sp. | reverse complement strand
TTTTAGCAATGGTACATGCGAGCCCGCTGTTTCGGGCAGGAGGCCAAGCAAACGAGGGTCGTCCATGATTTCCACAGCGAAGCCTGTCGGGGTGAAGCCACAGCTTTGATAGAATTTGAGAGCTGCCGGGTGATCAAACGTGCAGGTGTGGAGCCACATCTTTTGCGCTTCAGCTGTCCACGCCTGATTCAGCGTCAACTGCATCAGACCGCGGCCGAGCCCCTGTCCGGTGAAATCGGACTTCAAGCCAAAGAAAGACAACTCGATATCTTCCGGGCTGTGGCGACATAGCTCTATCATTCCGGCCACGCTGCCTTCAAACATGACTTCGAATAAATCAACATTATCTGCATGTAACCGGCTGGCAAGTTTTGCATCATCATAAGCAAGCCTGGAACTCCAGAGCCAGTCTTCACCCACTGCGCGGAACAAGGCACGATATCTGGCCAGATCAAACTCGCGGTCTTGCCGCAGGCTCAGACCCGAAAGGTTGATATGGGCGCTGACCCATTCGGGCTTTTCTGTCATTTCCAGATAGGTGACTACATTGGCAATTTTGCCAGGAGCAAGGTGCAGAACTTCAGGGTCAGCCATAAGGGTCCGGTCTCCGATAAAAGCTAGAGAGACCGAACTATCTGTATTTTTGCAATCGGGTCAAACAGTGATTGGTCCAGACCCTAGCTCCGACGCAGGATGACAGAACGGTTTTCTGAAATGTCGATTGTCTGCTCACGGGCAAGATAGTTTTCCACCACATCCCAGATGGCAGGCCCTTGTGTAGCTTCATTGACGCTGGCCCAGCCTGAGACAATATATGTTCGCGATGGGTCAACGGCTTCGCCTGTCTTCAGCACAGTCATGTCTGAAATACGACTGCCAATCGGCTTGTCGATATCTATGGTGTAGCCCATGCCGCCGACGCGGACCATGTCGCCGCCCTGCTGGTAGTAAGGGTCCGGATTGAACAGATTATCTGCGACATCCTCCAGAATATCCTTGATCAGCTTGCCATCCATTTCACTGCGATAGGCAGCAGGGTAGCTCATGGCTGTTCCATTATGGATGTCTTCTACAGTGATGTCCTGACCCGGCAGCAGGCTTGGTCCCCAGCGAAAGCCGGGCGACAGGGCAATGTCAGCTTCGCGCTCTTCCAAGACTGCCTGACAGATGAGATCGTCAAACGTACCGTTGAAGTTTCCGCGTCGATAGAGCAGCGATTTGGTGTTGCCAACAATTCGAGACAATTCGCCGTCGAATGGGGCACGTGTCTCCGCAATTTTGGCAGCCATGGTTTCATCGGCATCCAGCACATCGGAGAAAATCGGGATGAGCCGGTATTTGAATCCTTTGACTGCCCCGTCCTGCACATCAAGATCGAGGCGGGACACAAATTTACCGTTTGAGCCCGATGCCAGGAGCAATGTCTGACCGACCAGCACTGGCTCAGGCAGTGCATCATGGGTGTGGCCGGTCAGAATGACATCGATACCGGTCACCCGGTCTGCGAGCTTACGGTCGACATCGAACCCATTATGCGAGAGCAGCACGACCAGTTCAGCGCCTTCGGCCCGTGCGGCATTCACATTTTCCTGCAGAACTTTTTCACGAATGCCAAAGGAGAGCGATGGGAACATCCAGCCCGGATTGGCAATTGGCAGATAGGGGAAGGCCTGTCCAACGACGGCAATTTTAACGCCGCCACGGTCAAAGAACTTTGTATGTTCATAGGCCGGTTCGTCCCATTCCTTGTCGAAAATGTTTGAGCCGAGTAAAGGGAAGGGCAGGCTGTCAACAATCTCCGCTACCCGATCTTCGCCATAGGTGAATTCCCAATGGGCTGTCATGGCGTCAGGTTTCAGGACATTCATGATGTCCACCATATCCTGACCGTTGGTCTGGTTGGAGACGTAAGAGCCCTGCCAGGTGTCACCGCCATCCAGCAGCAGCATGTTGGCGTCTCTGTCAGCACGGATCGAATTTACTACGGTGGCAACGCGGTCAAGACCGCCCATGCGTCCATAGGTTTTGGCAAGCGACGTGAAATCGACGGAGGTCAGGGCATAGGAAGCCGGACTGCCAGCCTCAACGCCAAAGCTTTTCAGAAAATCATCACCGGTAATGTGCGGCGGCAGGCCTTCGACAGTGCCTACGCCGATATTGATGGATGGCTCTCGGAAGAAGACCGGCATTGCCTGAGCGTGAATATCGGTAATGTGGACCAGTGTCACATTGCCAAAATCGTCAAAGTCGAGAAGTTGTTGCTGGGTCAGCGCTTGTGTCGCGGCCAGCGCAGACCATTGCCCAAAGCTTGATGGACCCAACAGCGCGGAAGCGGCCATGCCGGCCTGAAGAAAATGACGGCGGGAAATCATGACAATGTCACCTCAATTGGTCTTGGGTGGAAATTTTAGGATCAAAAATTCAGCACGGTTTGACCGTGTATATGGGGTGCCGCACGCCAGAACAGCGACACGAAATGTAATCTGTGTTCTCTAGCTTGCCGGCTGCTGGCCGCTTTGGAATTTATTCAAAGCGGCCAGGGTTTATGGTGTGGCGATCAAATCAGTTGCGCACAGATGGTGCTTCAACTGACAGGCCATTGCCCCGAGAGCTGACATAAAGCTCAAGCGCAACAAACTCCGGAGAGCCTTCGTTGAAGGTTTCGGCGCGGGTGTCACGGATGCAGCCTTTGAACCGATTATGTGATGTGATCAGATTGGCCTGCTTCAGGCGGTAGACCGGAAAGCCATTGATCTGACCTTGGGACAGATGATCAGCCCGAATGTAATTGTCATAATTCTGTTCATGACAATTGGCGCAGGACAGCTCCAATTGGCCATACCGCGTGTAGTACATTTCCTTGCCCTTTTCCCAGGTGGATTGGGCAGGGCCGTCAATCTTGACGTCCACCGGCATTCCGCGAGATTGCAGGGAAATAAGTGCATTCATATTCAGCATCGGCTGCGACTTCCAGCCCCATGCATCTGCCTGCATGCGGTTTTCGCGGCAGTCATTGATGTACATTTCCATGGTCCAGACGGCGCCCGCGTCTTCGTTCCACTTCGGCATGGATGCGCGCATGCCTGCCATGCTTTCAGGGCCTTCGTGACAGGAGGCACAGGATTTGCCTGCTGCCCCGTCAACGGTTTCCCAAGTATCCAGAGCCTGATCGACAAAGATCATTCCAGGATTGTCGAAATCATCCATCTGGAATGCCTGGGTTTCCTTTGTGCGAAATGTCCATCCGGAGCGAATCTCGTCGAGATTCTCCAGATGAGCCGGAGCCTTGGTCCGGGTCACCATTTCAATGTCTTCATTAATGACCAGTTCCGGTAGTTCCTCGGCCATTGCGCTCAGACTTCCCATTACCGCAAGCGCGGTAACAGAAGCCAAAATCCTCAGTGAGATCGATCGCATGTGTTTCCTCCCCATTATTCAGTCGGTCGCGTCAATTCACCGCGATGGATTTTGTTTCTTCGTAGACTGAGCCGTCATCGTCGTACCAGGTGAATTTGAAGTCACCTGCTTCGGGAACCTTGGCTTCGAATTCAAAATACGGGATCGTCGAGATGGCAGGTTCCAGATTCACGTCGATCACTGTCTCACCGTTAAACTCACAGGTGAAACGGTTGATGATCGAACGCGGAATCAGATTGCCTTCTTTGTCTTTGCGTTGGCCTGATTCCATTTTGTGGCTGATCAGGGTCTTGATTGTGATCGTTTCACCAGCCGATACCGACTTTGGAACTTTCACACGTGGTTTTACACCTTTGGCCATGAGCCCGTCTCCTTGTCTTAACCGCCGCAGCCGCCGATTGTTACTTTAACTTGATTGGCAGCACGTACGAATGATCCGTCCGGCATCTTGGCAATCGCAATCACATCCTGGGTGCCAGCCAGACGCATTCTGGTGGACGCACTGTGTGAGGCGGCCAATGGACCAAAATTGAAGGTCACCACGTCATGACTGGGGTTGCCAGCTGCAAAAATGGCAATTGACACGGCACCGGGCGCGTCAACTGAAACCGGCACCGTATTGCCGTTTTCTCTGATTTCCGGCGTTGTCAGTGTAATCTCACCTTCGCCGATATCTGCGCCGCCGGTAAATTCAGCTATCGCATCTTCTACT
>CAZOCA010000401.1:0-4131 GCA_964578105.1 uncultured Pararhizobium sp. | reverse complement strand
GGCCTTTTTGGGTCTTGCTCTGGGTGCCTTTACCTTTCAGTGGATGAACCCATCATTTCTGAAACTCGCGGTTGGTGCGATGGCACTTTTGTTTGCCGCGCAATTTGTTTTGTCAAAAACCAGAGGTGCGGCGCAGCGAGAAACCAGTTCGGCGGCTGTTTTCAGCCTCGGGGCTGTCTCGGGATTTGCCAGTTTTGTCGCGCATGCCGGAGGTCCGCCTGTAAAGGGCTATCTGCTGCGGCAGAATATGGAAAAGTCAGAATTTGTCGGCACCAACAGCGTCTTCTTCTTTGCCCTCAATTTTCTGAAAACTCTGTCCTATATGGCAATGGGCCAGTTTACAGCTGATACGCTTCAGACAAGCGCAACGCTGATACCGTTTCTGATTGTAGGTGTTTTTCTGGGCTTTCGGCTGCATGGTCTGGTCAATCAACGCGTTTTTGCCAATATAGCCTATGTGTTTTTGGCCTTTGCCGGTGTGAAGCTATTGTGGGATGGGCTATCCGGCCTTGGCTAAGGCACTTTGTTGATGGTCTTTATGATTTGCCTTTGGATTTGGGTTCTTTGGCCTTGAAGGTCAGGCCCAGATCAACCCCATGTTTTCCGAAGCGAGCGCGTATTTTATCCATGGCAAATTCGGCTGCACGGCGCTTTTTAGCGCCGTGATCGACCAAATCCAAGGGATCTGCCAAGCGGCCATCAACCAGGTCCGAGACACCGATGCCGATCAGCCGAAAGCGTGTGCCATCCAGTTCAGGCTTTAACAGGGAAACCCCTTCGCTATAAATCCGATCGGCCAATTGAGTCGGGTCACCCAGAGCGCGGTTGCGCGTTCGTTGCTTGAAGTCAGTGGTTTTCAGTTTGAGGACCAATGTTCGGCCAGCAATGTTCTTCGCCTTCAAACTTGCGGAGACCCTTTCAGCAAGCCCGCGCAAAATTGGATGCAGGTCATTTGTCGTGGCAAGGTCGGTGTTGAAGGTTGTTTCTGAGCTTACGCTTTTTGCGCCAGCACGCGATTCGATTTTGCGGCTGTCCTTCCCCTTGGATAGCCGTGCCAAACGCAGCCCCATGGAGCCGTAGCGTTTGCCAAGAGCGGTTTCCTCCATGGTCTGCAGCTGTCCGATTGTGTGGATGCCATCGGCCGCCAGCTTCTTCTGCATGGCCTTGCCGACACCCCAGATGAGGCTGACATTCTGCCGTGCCAGGAAATCCAGCGTTTCTGCCTTGCCGATCACCGCAAAGCCGCGTGGCTTATCAAGATCAGAGGCGACTTTAGCCAGAAATTTATTGTGGCTGAGACCAACCGAAATGGTGATCCCGATATCCTGTTCAATTATCCGGGCAAAGCGCGCCAGGGTTTCAGCGGCGCTGGCATGGTGCAGCCTCTCCGTTCCGGTGAGATCCAGAAAGGCCTCATCAATGGAAATAGGCTGCACGGCGGGCGTGAGATCATCCATATGCGCACGGATCTGACGGCTGACGCGGACATATTTTTCCATATCGCCGCGAATGATAACCGCGTCAGGGCACAGTTTTGTTGCCTTGAACATGGGCATGGCCGATCGCACGCCAAAGGTACGGGCCATGTAGCAGCAGGTCGAGACAACGCCACGCCGACCACCGCCGATGATAACAGGTTGATCACGCACTTCCGGGCGGTCGCGCTTTTCAACGGACGCATAGAAGGCATCGCAATCGACATGAGCAATTGTCAGATCAAGCAATTCTGTATGAGCCACCATGCGCGGGCTGCCGCACGTCTTGCAGCGCGGCCTTTCGCCTTCGTTTGAAGCCGGCTCAACAGCAAAACAGGCCCGACATAATGCAGCAATGGTCATTTTAGAACGCAGCTCACCTGATTGGAGGGTTCTGACAATAGCGCTAATTCATGTTTACCCGAATGTTATTTTTCAGCGCGCGATCTGATTTAACACTACCGCGCGTCGATCCTTGTCAGGAATGAGGTGATCAGGGTGTGCGTCTCATCCCAAAAGCGTGTTCTCAGATGAACTGATGGAACATTATCAGCCAGTTCCAGAAACATCGGATCAGCAACAAAATGAACGAGATTTACATTGGGAGCGGTATCCGCGACGGAGTGGAGGTGCTCCGGACTGTCATCCAGAAACCAGATGGGACCAGATGATTGTTCCTCGATATGTGCCAGGGCAGGGCCTTTGGGACCGGTATTTGTAACAACGGGATAATGCAGTTCATGATCCGCAAGACATGCTATGCGCGCATCGCGATACTTAAAGGGCATATTTGTCAGAAACAGAATGTCGGCGTGATCTGAAAGCCGGTTTAGTGCCGAGACTGCGCCATCTATCGGCAATTGACGGTGGGCTTCGACCTCGAAATAGCTGTGGATCATGGCAAAGACGGTTTCATCGGGTGCATCCGCCCCGTCATCCAATGCGTGGATGTTTCCCGTCAGCTTGAATTTCTCTTCCTTGAATCCATAGCCATGCCTGCCAAAATGCGCCTCTAGCGGGCGCACAAAGTGCAGCACCACCTCATCCACATCGCAAACAATTAAGGGGCGATCTGAAAAATTTATGTTTTTCAGCTGTTTATGGGTGTTCTCGGGTAGGATGATTCAAGTCTCCTATGGGTGGTCTATTGCGGAATAGGCCCGCTGAGTTGGCGATGGGCAGCCATAATTGATTCGGCATCGATGTTGTTGTTTACGGAAAAGGTCAGCAAAAGCGCTTCGTTCTGCATCATATAGTCCAGTACGCCTGCAAGAAAACCCGGCGATGCGGCGGCTTCCCGAATCTTCTCAGGGGCAAGGCCTGTTACAGACAGGAAACGTTCCAGAACTTCCTTATCCTGAGCCAGATGTCCAAGGGCCTGAATGGCCAATGCCTCTGCAAATTCTGTATCTTTGCCGTGCAAGATTGAAGCACCTTTCATAAAATCGAGTGTTGTGGTGGAAACTCTGGTATTTGAGAGGTCGTTGGCTTGACGAATTGAGTCCCGAGTCTAGCACGATCCGCAAAAGCCGCAATAATCCAGCGGGCTGTTTAGGTAACCTTAGGGAATTATTTGGATAATTGATGACACAGAATATTCTAATTGTAGAAGACAACGAACTGAACATGAAATTGTTCAACGATCTTCTGGAAGCCCATGGCTACAATACGTTGCAAAGCCGCAATGGGATGGAAGCGTTTGAACTGGCCAGACTGCATCGGCCGGACCTTGTGTTGATGGATATTCAGTTGCCGGAGGTTTCGGGGCTGGAAGTCATCAAATGGCTCAAGGAAGATGATGAGTTGTGCGGAATTCCGGTGATTGCGGTCACCGCTTTTGCGATGATGGGAGATGAAGACAGGATTCGTGAAGCTGGCTGTGAGGCGTATCTTTCCAAGCCGATCTCAGTCGCTAATTTTTTGGATGTTGTCTCCCAACACCTGCCAGTCGAAAACGACTAGCTGTGTAGTCCGGGCGGCCACTTGTTAAGTAGAAACAGAATACGAGTATGTCGATACGTGTTTTGGCCGTTGATGATCTTCAGGCAAATCTGAAGCTTCTCTCTGCCCGCCTTTCAGCTGAATACTACACCGTGAAGACCCTCTCGGCAGGGTTGGACACGCTTGAGTATTGCCGCAACAATCCCATTGATGTGGTGTTGCTGGATATTGTGATGCCGGGTCTGGACGGGTTTGAGACCTGCCGCGCCCTGAAATCTGATCCGCTCACGCGTGACATTCCCATTATTCTTCTGACGGCGTTACAGGATGAGGCCTCGCGTATCAAAGGGCTCAATGCCGGAGCCGATGATTTTCTGTCCAAGCCGGTCAATGATGTGGCGCTTATCAGCCGAATTCGCAATCTGGCGTCTCAGAAGCAGACCCTTGAAGACATGCGCACCCACAGCATGAATGCATTTCGGAAGGATGCTGATGCGGCCAGTGAGGGTGATAATTTCGACGAGGCTGAGGAATCCCATGATGACGGCCGCAATGGTCAGGTTCTGGTGTTTGATGATGATCAGACTTCGGCAGATAAAATTTTTAGAAGCCTCTCATTTGAGCAGGGCATCAAGACAGTCTTTTCCGAAGAAGCTGCGATGGCTGCGATCAGTTCCAGCGACTGGGATGCGGTCGTTGTCTCACTGTGTGTCAG
>CAZOCA010000400.1:0-4132 GCA_964578105.1 uncultured Pararhizobium sp. | reverse complement strand
AGCCAGCGTACTGTCAGCACCAGCCGCTTTAGTTATTGCAAAAATAATGTTCCCAGAAACAGCAAAGCCACCGCAACACACGTGCACCAACGCGCCATCCAATTGCGATAGGATTCCAGCAAAGCCGATCCATCGATACTCGATGTTTGATTGCCACGATTGGACCAGCGCTGCTTTGACAGCCTGAAAATGCAATAGACTTTTACCGAGGCGTTGATCAGTTGGTTGAGGTACAGGATCCACGGATAGGACAGTTCCACCCGTCGCGAGTAGCCATATAGAAACAACGACAGGAAAAGCCGACTGAGTGCGATGAAGACCACATAGGAGGCCAGATACTGAAAGCCGACAACGAAGGCAGCGGATATCGCCAGTACGGGGCTGACAAGCATGGTCCACATGGAAAGACGCTGATCCACCAGACACCACCAGATGAAAAACGGCATGGCACGTGGTCCAAGTGCGATGGCCCGTGAACCATTGCGGAGCATATTTCCAGACCATCTGCGGAAATTCTGAACCATTCGGTCCATACCGTTGCCTTCAATTACCTCGATTGTGTATCCCAGAGCATCGGGAACGTAACGCATGTGACTGTTGTTCTTCAGCATGAAGTACCAGGTGCTTTTGTCATCGCCTGACAAAAACCGGAAACGGCCCCAGAGCCAATGTTCCAGATGGTCGGCTTCCAGCAGACGAATGAATTCCAGCTGTTTCAAATTTTTGGCACGAAAGACAGACATGCGTCCGGTCAATGTGAGAACACGTCCAGACAGGGCGTGGCTTTGCATCGCCAGTCGGCGCTGCGCAAAGCGCATACGCAACCAGCTTTCAATCCACTTCGGCCCGATGCAGATCACTTCTTCATCTGTGGTACAGGCCTGCAGATCTGGATAGAGCTTGAAGAGAGGCATGCAACGGCTGACGGCGCCTTCCGCCAGTACAAAATCGCCATCCATGAAAATCACCAGATCATCATCCATGACCGGAAGGCGGCACATGGCGCGCAGGACCAGACCAATGGCAGCGCGTTTACCGGATACATTCTGTCTGATGATGCGCAGCGTAATGTCAACGTCACGCGCCTCACGCTCCAGAAAATCCGAAATAATGTCTTCGTCAAATCGGTCTGATGATCCAAGCCAGATGGTGCCCGGTACACCCGATGCCACAATTTCCTTGACGATGGAACGAACCACCATCTCTGTAATTTCACGATGCTCCTTATAAGTGGTCATCATGAAATGCATATGCCGCGGCCGCCAGCCGGAATCCCAGATGGCACGGCCTTGAGCCTGCATTTTGGGATAGACCCGTTTTTGATAGATGATCGCCCGCATCGCATGGGTGAACCACCAACCGTAGCGCCAGGCGCCAAGAGTCCCCAGCGTAAAGGTAATCGCCTTGGTTTCCGCATCAAACAGGGAGTTTGGAATGGTCAGCAGAAGAATGCCGCAGACGGCCAGATACAAGAGGATTTGAAGCAGAACCAATGGTGTCCACTTTGCCCAACCTGTTGGCCAGACTGTCGGATCGTCCAGCTGTTTCGCTGTGTGAAATTTGATGGCTTCAGATGGAAGCATTTTCAACACTCCCCGCCTTGTTCTCGTTATTCTCCTGCCTGAAAACCGATCCGATCATATGGTAGATATCGTTCACTTGGCGGGTTGGAAAAATGACGACAGCTGGCAGACCGGCGCTGATAAGATCGGCTTGTGCCGCGGTCATTTGCAATTGCAAAGAGATCGCAGCGCTTTTTTCCTTGCCATCTTTCCACGCATAGTGAGATCGGTCTGAATTGATGAAGGTCGAATTTCTGTCAATTGCAGTCACCTTGGCGTCGATATGTTGTCCAATCGACGGCAGATAGACTTTTGCAATATCGTGCATACCAACCTCCAATACCTGTTCCTGATCCAAAAAGGCCGTGACGGTTGGGGTGGTCTTCTGTTCAATGGTCAGAAGCGGTTCATTTCTGAGAATGGTTGTATTGGCGGCCTGCTGGACTGAAACAATCCTGCCATCATAGGGCGCCAGAATTGCCATTGAATCATTCAACTTTTCCAACGAGGCCAACTGGCTGATCGCTGTATTGACCAACGAGGACGCTTCCTCAATGTCGAGAGCCAGCATATCCAGATCGGCTACGAATTCCTTGTGATTGAAATAACGGCGGTCCGATACATCGTCCATAGCGGTCGTGCGCTCCAATTCCAGTTCTGCTTCTTTCAGCCTGGCTTCTGCCTGTGCGCGTTCCTTGATCGCCATTCCATGTTTGGTTGCGGTAACCAGGCCTTTTTCTTTAAGGCCTGTCAGACGTTCGTAAGTGGCATCTGTTGCTGCAAGGGATTCGCGCAGTGCCTTCACCTTGGCCTCCGCGATCTGACGATCAGTCCGATTGATGATCTGATAGAGTTTCATCCTTGCAGCTTCAATGCGATAACGCTCCTGTGCTCTCAATTGCGCGCGCTTGGAGGCTTCCAGTTCAATCTGTTTATCCTCAATCTGCGCCAACAGTTTTGGATTTTCGATTAGTGCAATCCGCTCACCACGTTTTACTTCGGTGCCGGGAGTGAAACGGATGGGACGCAAGATACCGTCCAAAGGCATTTTCAGGGTCGCCAACGGCGCAGAAATCACCGCAGTCCGAACCTCCAGGCGCATTGTCTTTGAGTAGGTCAATATTCCCAGATAGCCAAAGATCAGAGTTCCCAGCACGACATAGAATGTAGACATAACGATCGTTTTGATGGGCCAGCCGCCAACCATCGTTTGTTCACCAGGAACCGCATCAGGCTTTGTCGAGATCGGTGTCACCGGAACGTCAATACGGCAGATGGTGTCCTCGACGGTTGCCATTTGACCGCGCACAAGGTCGTCGATGAAATGGTTCATCAGATCATGGGCACGCTCGCCCAATTCTTCAAACTCAAAGCCTATGGTGCCAGTGTCAGTCTCGGTGCTCTCAACCTTCGCATTGACCTCAAACGAGATGTCGAACCCCTGGAACGGCAGCTCAAGAGTGAGTTGCAAATGGTCGGACTGATTGGGCAATGACCCGGTCAATCCATCCAGACGCAGCCCGCCAAGGCTCCAATTGCTGGCCATTGCAGTCTGACCATCTGGCAGTTTTACCCGCATAGGGGCGGTCACCTGATGGTATCTGCGATGATCTGGCCGTTCACGAATTATCTTCATGGCATCATTCCTTGTGATTCCCGAATGAAGTCGCAAGGATTGTGCCAGTCGCTAAGTCATTGAATTATTTGAGAGGCCTTGGGCACGTGTAGTGGATTATGGCAATTTGCAAACACAAAACTTCGCATTCTGGCAAGTTTTCATGCGCCGCACCTATTGTTGTGTCCTGCCATTCAACACGCACCAAATTCACCTGCTCCGAGCAATTGCATTTTGAGAAGCTTTTGATTGCGTTGTGCAAAAAATAGATCGTCCTGGTTAAATGTAGATCCATTAGGGTGTTGATATATATATAGAAAAATATTTGGCATGGTTTTGGCAATGAGTTGTCCAGACACACCAATGGAGCAATTCAATGACTATTCATTCTACAATCGATCCAACCAACACCGCATCAATCGTCGATCCTGCAGCACCTCACAATAATGAACTGCCATCTGTCAGCATAGTCGGATTGGGCTATGTGGGGGCCGTCTCAACCGCTTGTCTGTCTAGCCTTGGGCATAAAGTTGTTGGTGTTGATCTGGACGAACAGAAAGTTGCGTCCATCGCGGCTGGACAATCTCCCATCCATGAAATGAATTTGGCGGAAATGCTGACCGCTGGCGTGACGCGCAATCTGATCAGCGCAACAACAGATCTGCACGCTGCAATCCTTGATACAGATATTACATTCGTATCAGTTGGCACACCCACTGCCGAAGGCGGCGGCTGTGACATGCGGGCGATCAATGCTGTGGCAACAACAATCGGGCAAGCGCTTAAGGTGAAGCAGGCTTTCCACACCATTGTCATGCGTTGTTCAATTCCACCAGGCACGACATGCGGAATCATGGTGCCCATTATCGAAGAAATTTCAGGCAAGATCGCGGGCCAGGACTTTGGCGTCTGTTTCAATCCAGAATTCTTGCGGGAAGGGACTGCAGTAGAGGAT
>CAZOCA010000399.1:2616-4134 GCA_964578105.1 uncultured Pararhizobium sp. | reverse complement strand
GGACACGGTTGCCCTCACCTTCAGAAAAGAAGCCCTTGAAGGATAGTTCTCCCAGACCGACCGACCACAAATCGGCCAATCGGAAACTGTCCAATTGTGCAGCAAACTGCGTCCCATTTTCCGTGTCATTCACGTCAATGTCGAAACCCATCATATCAAAAGAGCCGATGCGGAACATCGAATAGAAAGAGGACACAAGGCGGAGAATGGTCATTTCGTCCGGCTCAGACCCGGATTCTTTGGCTTCCAGATACAATTCGTCCGCAAGTGACAGCAAGGGAATGCTGGGCGGACGGACGCCCCAGTCGGAATAAGACATTTCATCCAATGACACGCTGGCAACATCATCAACAGCGAGTTTGGTTCCGGTGACGGCCAGCGAGCTCAACAGCGTCTTGAATGGTGTGTTTCGCTGGCTACTCGGAAGGGACGGATCGAACTGGCGCACCATTGTGCCACCATTATATGCGCCACCGTCAAGGCGGGCGATATCCAGCAACAATTCGAATGCTGTGTCGCCTGTTTCCGTGCTTGACTGCGGCGCACTGGCCATTTTCATGCCATCAATTGAGAAGGATGAATAATCACCTCTTTTCATATCATTGAATTCGATGGCTCCATAGGTCGTGTTCAAGACCGTTTTTGCATCCAGCGTTTGGGAAAGCGTTGAGCCGGCAACATTGAAAGACGCCATATTCATATCAAAAAATGCTGCAACCAATGGATAATATTTCGAAATTGGTTTGGCTGGGTCATCAGCTATATCTGGCAATTTTGACCAATCGGCTGCCGCTACAACCAAGCCATCATAGGTGCCGTTGGCTTCTGTATTTTGAACATCAGTTGTGCCACCCTTAACCGAATAGGTGACATTGACTTCGGCTGCCTCGATTGAGTCCACAAAGTAACGGTCCGCATTCTCGCTCAGCGCAAAATAGCGCAGCGATGGCACCTCGATCAAATAAGAGATTGTGGGAACGTCTTCGCCATCCGGCACCAGAGATGTGAAATCCGGCGTAAAGACCGCTTTGAAACCACTGACTGACGTAACATCGGTTGCTTCGTCATAGCTTACGCCCTGATGGGTCAGATCAAAGAATGAATAGGACTTAGATTCCTCAACCCAGCGATCCACGATTGTGGGCCCTTCTCCTGCAGCAAAGGCGTGATTTGACACAAGCAAAGCCATGCCAATGACGCCGCAGCGCAGAGCAGTTTTGGTTCTAATGGTTACGGGCATGTCAGCGGATCTCCATTTCATGTCTTTTCCTCAGCTTCGGACTCTAAACTATTGTCAGGCGATTTTGTGAAGAGGCCAAGACGCTCTGCTCGTTCTTCCCATTGTTTACGAGCCTGAGCCTGCAAATCCTCAATAGTATCGGCTTCGTCAACGATCTCCAGGCCAAGCAGGGTTTCGACCACATCTTCCAAAGTTACAATGCCGGCAGTGCCACCGAAATCATCAACCACAAGCGCAATATGCCGATCAAATTGCAAAAGATGATCAAAAAGTTCCCG
>CAZOCA010000399.1:0-2606 GCA_964578105.1 uncultured Pararhizobium sp. | reverse complement strand
TGTTCGCAGTGACGTGGGTCAATTCACGGCTTAATTCGGAAATGGGTGTGCTTTCCTCATCCTTCACAGCTTTGATCAGGATTTCAGTTTTCAGCACAAAGCCGGACACCCGATCTATTGTGTCTTCATAAATTGGAATGCGCGAGAAACGCATGGCCTCAAGATCATCGATTAATGAACCAATGGTGGCGTCCTGCGGCAATGCATAGACCACGGTTCGCGGCGTCATAATGTCAGAAACAGTCAACACATTGAGGCGCAGTAAATTCTGTAAAATCCGGGATTCGCTTGCCTCTACAACGCCTTCCCGCTGCCCGACGGTCGCCAGAGCCGACAATTCCTCTCGGCTGACCTGGTTCTTTTTCTCCCCACCGGACAAAATCTTTGTCAGCATTTGAGACATTTTCACCAACGGCCACAGAATCAGAATCAGTGGCGGCAAAATGCGGGAGACTGCCGGTACCAATGAACGCCAATAGGTGGCACCGATGGTTTTGGGAATGATTTCGGATAGAACCAGAATCAGAAAAGTCAGTACGGCTGAAAACACACCGAGAGAGGCATCGCCGAAAACCACGGCTGCCTGTGCCCCTGCCCCAGCAGCCCCGACGGTATGGGCAATGGTGTTCAATGTGAGGATCGCCGCCAATGGCCGGTCAATATCCTCTTTCAAACGTCTCAAACGCGTCGCAAGATTTGGTCGGTCATTTTCCAGAACAGCCATGTAAGACGGCGTAACGCTGAGCAGAACAGCTTCCAGAATGGAGCAGAGAAACGAAACGCCGATAGCCAGCGCAACAAATAGGATTAGAAGAGTCATAAACAACGCCCATGCAATGGTTATCCGGGCGATTCAGTCGCCGGATATTTGGCGCAGTGTGCAGGAAGGGATGATTGGGTGCAATTGCCGTATTACTTGGCCTCAAGTCGCTCAAGAGCACGTTTCAATTTACGCAAGGCCAATGTCTCCATGTCTTTTCGCATGGCGGACCGAGGTGCGATGATACTCACCTCGGCTTTGGTCACCGAATCAATGGCACTTACTTTGATTTGTGGGCCAATCGGTACGTATTCAAAATAAACTTTGCGATCCGAATTTCCGGCCATGTCTGATCGTTCTCTTCCCTGAAGTTTGGCAGAGATTACTACCTAAGCGCCAGAGGCCCTACACCATCCTGTGTATAGATATCATCGCGGAAGTGCACGACGCCGTCCATAGCCCAGGCTGTGATGTAGGTGAAATAGATTGGAACCTGATTCTTGACATTCTCATCCCGCCGTTCGCCGGTGAGAATAGTGTCGTTTACAGAAGAGAACGTCCAGCCCCCATCATTTTCATTCAAAATCCAGGCAGCCAGTTCCTTGATGTTCTGAACACGCACGCAACCGGATGAGTTGAAGCGGTATTCCTCACCAAAGAGACCCTTTGCGGGCGTGTCGTGCAAATAAACTGCATGTTGGTTGTGAAAATTGATGCGGATGGAGCCAAGGGAATTGCCTTCGCCGGGATCCTGACGAAAACGATAATTCACAGCCTCGTCAGTCAACCAGTTGATCTGAGTGGGTTGCAGTTCACTGCCCCCCTTATCGTAAATCCGAATGCGGTTGTTGGTCAGATATGCAGGATCCTTCTGCATATGCGGAATCATATCCTTGCGGATGATGGAAACCGGTACTGTCCAATAAGGGTTGAAATTGATCTGGTAGACCTTTGAATTCAAAACAGGTGACTGCCGATCGACTTTTCCCACTACGGCGGTGTGCCGGGAGACGACCTGACCGGATTCCACTGCTTCAATCCGCGCGGCAGGCAAATTGACGTTGATGAATCGCCTGCCCTTATCACCTGAAAGAGACTGCAACCGCACCATGTTCGTCTGGAGCTGCATCACGCGTACCTGTACGGGCACATTCAAGGCTGCCAGAGAAATCTTGCCGGCCACGCCGTCGGGCTCAATGCCATGACGTGCCTGAAACCGTTTCACGGCCTCATCAACATAGGAATCAAACGAATTTGAGATGCCGATGCTTTGCTGCAGATCTCCAGAAATAATCAAACGCTGGCGCAAAGCTGCCACATTGGGACTGCTAAGGCCCAGCTTGAGTGTCGTGTCTGCGGGAACGGCATTCCAACCGCCACGCGACATAATCGACGAATATTGTTGAAGCGCCCACTCTGCTTCCACAGATGCCTGAGGGTTCAGAACAGGCCGATTGGTGCGCACAGCCTGAACGTTGGCCTGCTGATTATCAAAACTTTCGCCCCACTCATTCTGAGCAAAAGCTGGCGTTAATATAGCGGGCATTGCAACTGTTGATGCCAATCCCCCAAGGACGGCACGACGGGTTGGGGCAATCATGTTCTCAAGTGTTGTTTTTTTCATGTCTGCTCTGTTGTTGCCAATTTGAATCTATAATTTGATGTCATGCAAAGGGGGCAGTTTTACGGCGAATATTCTTAAATCCTAATGCCAATTCGTCTGGATATGGTTAATAAAATCAAAACGTACAAGGTGTGACCCAATTTGCTTCCGGCTTCGTATCTACTAATGCTGAACGAAATCCAACAAACACGGATCAATTGCAGATATGGACCTTTTCGCAAG
>CAZOCA010000398.1:2749-4144 GCA_964578105.1 uncultured Pararhizobium sp. | reverse complement strand
AGCCAGAGCGATGCGCTGGGCCTGGCCACCTGATAGGTGAAAGCCGCCATTGCCTATCTGGGCACCATATCCGCCCGGCAAGCGCATGATGATTTCATGTGCTCCGGCAAGGCGTGCGGCCTGCAAGAGCTCCTGATCGGTTGCTTCTGGATCAAAGCGGGCGATGTTGTCTTTGATGGATCCGGCAAGCAGTTGAACCTTTTGCGGAAGATAGCCAATGTGTTGGCCCAATTGCTCCGCATGCCAAGCCTCATACGGCGCGCCATCCAGACGGATTGCTCCTCTGTCAGCAGATTGGAGACCAGTTAGTAATTGCGCTAATGTGGACTTGCCAGAGGCACTTGGTCCGATGACTGCCAGAGCATCACCTGGAACCAGCGCCAGGCTGATGCCCTGAAGAATTGGTTTCGATTTTGCGTTGGCAACGCCAGTTTCATTCGCAGCCAGTTTCAGGACCTCTGAAAGTTCCAGTGGACCATTCGGCTTTGGAAGAGCGATCGGCTCATTCCCATCCTGAGTATTCGCGAACGCCTGCTTGGTGCGCCCAAAGGCAAGCCTTGCCTGAACAAAGCCACGCCAATGACCCAAGGCCTGATCGACCGGAGAAAAGGCACGACCAGCGACAATTGAAGCTGCAATCATTGCACCCATTGAAACTTCCTGATGGATGGCAAGATAGGCGCCCAGAGCCAGCAAGCTGGACTGAAGCAAGAGCCTGAAGCCTTTGATCGTGGATGCCATGGCATTGGTTGCAGTCTCTGAACTCTGAAGTTTTGAGCAATCGGCATTCCTCATCAGCTGCCATTTTGATGTCAGATTTGAAATCATGCCCATCGACAGAATTGCATCCGCATTTTGCATGCAGTCGTGACGCATCTGTTGTTCTTTTGCAGAATTCTCACTCGTGCCCCGCAATGCGCGGCTTGTGATCAACTCATTTGCAAGTGTCACAGCCAATATCACCACAAGACCGGCGACGGTCAGCAAGCCAAGGCTGGTATGAAGTAAGAATACAAAGCCGATATAAATTGGAACCCAGGGAAGGTCGCACAAAGCGGCAGGGCCATTTCCTGAAATGAACTGGCGCAAGATCGTCAAATCCTGAACCGGTTGTGTGGGAGCTTGTCCCTGAGCAGAGCCGACAAGGCCCATGCGCCAGGCACGGCCCATCAGCCTTTGTTCAAAGCCCAGCCCAGCCCGATTTAATATGCTTGATCTGATGAAGTTGAATATCGCCAGAAAGATATACAGCGCTGCCACAAGCAGGCACAGGACAATCAGGGTTGGAATTGAGCGGCTGGGAAGAACGCGATCATAAATTTGCAGCATGAATAGCGGCCCTGCCAGCATCAATAGATTTACCATTCCGCTGAACAGGGCCACCTTTACCATCGC
>CAZOCA010000398.1:0-2739 GCA_964578105.1 uncultured Pararhizobium sp. | reverse complement strand
ACAATCATCAAATAACGAACTGAACGGGGCGCTGCGTAGTGGCCGCAGCGCCCCGTTCAGTTCGTTATTTGATGATTGTTGGGTCATTGGAAACTCACCGAACGTTTGAGGGTATTTTTTAAGCGAAGAGGATGTTGTCTGACGTGAACACATCAGTGGTCACATCATGCACAAGCACGGTCTCGGCTTGGCCAAGCTGGAAGAGGACATCAGTGCCCTGCTGGGACATGTAATCGCCGGTTTCTGCGAAGTCATTGTATTCAAAACCAGTGAACACCAGCATGTCTTCAAGGGTGAAATCGTAAATCCGATCTGCCCCTGTGGATCCATCAGAGAAGTCAAAGACGAATTTGTCACTGCCGGTTCCGCCAATGAGCTTATCGTTGCCCATGCCGCCTACCAGAGTGTCTGCGCCGCTGCTTGCGGTCATATAGTCATTGCCTTTTCCGCCGGACAACTCATCGTCGCCGGAACCGCCGTAGAGACGGTCATTGTTCTCTCCACCTGAAAGAACATCGTTTCCACCGCCACCGATCAGCTTGTCTATTCCGATGCCGCCGAAAAGTGAGTCATCTCCAGAATGTCCGTTCAATGTGTCTGATCCAGCATCGCCGATGAGAACATCATTGCCGCTATTACCGTTCAGGACATCATTGCCACTTCCACCATTCAAGGTGTCAGCACCGGAGCCGCCGTCCAACGTATCGTTGCCGGAGCCGCCGAACAGTTCATCGTCTCCACTGCCGCCGGACAACAGATCTGTTCCGCCGTCACCATTCAGAACATCATTGCCCGAATTGCCTTCCAGCGTATCATCACCAGAACCGCCGCTCAGTTCGTCATTGCCGGAATTTCCGCGCAAGACATCATTGCCGGAGTTGCCAAACAGAATGTCGTTGCCCGAATTGCCCGACATATCATCATTGCCATTTCCGCCAGCCAGGTAATCGTCACCTGAGATTCCGTAAAGCGTGTCATTGCCATCACCACCATAAATGATGTCATCATCAGGCAAATTTGATCCATTGCCCGATGGTGTTGGCAGCAGCCCGACGACATTTGTCTGGCCAATATCAACCACGATGACTGTATCGTCATAATCATTGTCACCGCCGCCATACAGGTCCTCAAACCCGATCAGCAATTCACCGGCAACGCTGTTTGCACGTCCAACCACATGAGAATACTCATCCGGGTTTGGTGCGTAGTTGTTTGCAGCGCTGGTTGCGGAGTGAAATACGGAATACCCATACTGACTTTTGATGTGGGTTTCCTGACCGCTTTGCGCATCAACCAACCAAAGCTCGACAGCCGGATCATTGATTGTTCCTGGTGCACCATCAAGTGTACGGAACTCAAAGGATCCTTCCTGTGAAGACAAGGCTTCTGCGTTTGCCGATCCCTTGCCGTAACCGTTTGAAATAACAAAGAACCCGAGTTGGGCGCCTTGGCTGACATCAAACTGGACGTTGGATTCGCCGGCAATCAAATCGCCGCCGCTGCCGACTTTTGAGGCATTGGGGAACAGAATTTGTGTGTTGGAAATTGAACCGTCCGGGCCAATTTCATAAACGCCCAAAGCATTCCTGTATCCAGCGCCCTCATCCATGAAGGTAACTGTTGCTGTTGTGCTTTCGGTCATGACAAGATTCGCCATGTCGACAAAAGCCGGACGGCCATTGCCATACATGATGTCATCACCGCCTTGACCATACATCAGGTCATTGCCGGTGCCGCCAAACACTTCATCGTTTCCGCTCAGTGCTCGGATTGTGTCATCACCGCCCTGACCGGACAGGACTTCAGACCGTCCGGTGCCGACCAGATTATCTGCATTGTTTGTGCCCAATTGGGGCGAGATATTGAACTCTGTATCTACACTCATTTTTGCTCCTTCGCAGACCAGGAAAATCGGTCTGGTAGTATCGTCGGCACCAACCATTGGGGCCGTTTTCTAGCGAAGGAATGAAGTTTCGGTGCAGACTTTGGCGTTCTGTTTGTTGCGTATGATCGGAGGTCAAAATACAAAAAGATCCACTGAACACTGCAAAGACATCATTCCTTCTGGCTTACTGAATTCACGTTTCATGCCAGATATTTTTCAGCATGTTTTCAGTGTGTTACAGTTTCGGATGATTTTTTGCGGAGGAAATTGTTCTGACTTTGCGAACGAAATTGCAAATTGCAAAAACGATAAAGGCACCATGCAGACGTGCAATTCACGGCTGCGGCCATTCTGTTGGCCTTCACGCGCGCGCCCAAGGAATTCCCGGAGAATCTCTGGACCCAATAGTTGGGCGGCGTAGACTTTAGAGGGAATTTGGTGAACCCTTACGGGTCCGAAGCTTTTGCAAATCCCAATCCGCAATTGGGCTCCAAACAGGATTCGCGATCCAAACACACAGCCAGGTCACCAATTGTCCAACGGGTCGGTAGCGGACAGTTTTGCCTGCGTTTCACCACACCCACCGCATTTGAATCTGGATGCGGCCGCTGACAGGGACAGATGACCTGACACCAAATCAGGCAGCATGCCATGCGGAACTTCAGTTGAGCGACCGCAATTGATGCAACTGGCGCGCAACCACAGCCGCAAATCAATTACGTCCTGTATGGTTTTGATATGTGTAAATGTTCTCTTTGATGCCATAAGAACAAACAAAGAACATATTTTTGTATTCTGCCAGCAACCAAAAATTGAACGTACGACATTATTTAACATCGGCTGACACATAGGAA
>CAZOCA010000397.1:0-4153 GCA_964578105.1 uncultured Pararhizobium sp. | reverse complement strand
GGTGAGGTCGCTGTAATCGTTGGACCGAATGGCGCTGGCAAATCCACCGCCATCAAGGCCAATTTCGGCATGATGAAATTGCGTGAAGGCGATGTGACCTTTGAGGGTAAGTCCATCAAAGATCTGGCACCTCAGGCGCGCGTGGAAGCCGGTATGGGCATGGTCCCGCAAACCGACAATGTCTTTCCCGGCATGACAGTAGAAGAAAACCTGCAGATGGGCGCTTTTCTTCGTGATGATAACGGCGCGGGTGTGATCGATAAGGTCTATGAGCTTTTCCCCGCCGTCAAAGACAAACGCTACCAGCAGGCAGGTGAGCTGTCTGGCGGTCAACGTCAGCAGGTTGCCGTGGGCAGGGCCATGATGACCGAGCCGACATTGCTGATCCTGGATGAACCAACCGCAGGCGTCTCGCCCATTGTGATGGATGAGTTGTTCGACCGGATATTGGAGATTGCAAAAACCGGCGTTGCGATTTTGATGGTTGAGCAGAATGCTCGCCAAGCACTGGAAATCGCTGACACTGGCTATGTGCTGGTGGAAGGTCAGAACCGCTTTACAGATACTGGGGCTGCTCTCTTGGCAGACAAAGAAGTGCGCGCCACATTCCTCGGTGGGGATCAAAGCTGATGCACGAATTTGCCAACGCTTTCGTACTGTTTTCGAACTTTGTTCTCATCCCGTCCATCACCTATGGCTCACAACTCGCAATTGGGGCGCTGGGCATTACCTTGGTGTTTTCCATCCTGCGCTTTGCCAATTTCGCCCATGGCGACACAATGGCCTTCGGCACGATGATTGCGATTTTCTGCACTTGGGGTTTACAGGCCGTGGGTTTCTCACTGGGGCCATTACCAGTTGCGCTGGTTGCCTTGCCGGTAGCGATTGCCGTCACGATTGGTATGGTGCTTGGTACCGACAAAATCATCTACCGGTTCTACCGCAACAAGAAAGTTGATCCGATTATTCTTGTCATGGCGTCGGTGGGCGTGATGTTCATGATGAATGGACTGGTGCGCATTTTTATCGGCGTTGGTGATGTTAACTTTGCCGATGGCTCTCGCTTCATCATCCGGGCCCGTGAATTCCGTGAGATGACCGGACTCGATGAAGGTTTGGCCTTGCGCACAACACAAGTGATCACAGTTGTGGTTGCAGTTGCCGTCATGGCCGCACTGTTCTGGTTTTTGCAGAAAACCCGCACTGGCAAGAGCCTGCGCGCTTTTTCTGACAATGAAGATTTGGCATTGCTATCTGGCATCAAGCCGGAGCGTGTGGTTCAAATTACGTGGATCATAGCAGCGACGCTGGCCACCATTGCAGGCGTGCTCTATGGGCTGGACAAAGGTTTCCGGCCATTCACTTATTTCCAACTGCTACTACCCATGTTCGCGGCCGCTATTCTGGGCGGCATTGGCCAACCCATTGGAGCGGTTGTCGGAGGGTTTGTGATTGCCTTTTCAGAGGTTTCACTCACCTATGCCTACCGGCGCGTGTTCGAATATCTGGGGCCAGACGGTTTTGAAATTGAGGGCCTCGCGCAATTAATTCAGACTGAATACAAGTTTGCGATCTCCTTTATGCTTCTGGTCATTGTGCTGCTTGTACGACCCACCGGCATCTTCAAGGGGCGCGTGCTATGAGCGGTTCAACACGCATTTCACAGACCAATACTTCACTCCTGCATCAGCCATGGTTCCTGTTCGCTGTCATGGCTGCACTGCTTGCGTTTACCGGCTTTGCACAAAGTTGGTTATTTGCACTTACGATTGTGCAGCTCTGCATGATCTCCGCCATCATGGCATTGGGTGTGAACGTGCAATGGGGTTATGCCGGACTGTTCAACGCTGGCACCATGGGTTTTGCAGCGCTTGGCGGCGTGGCGGCTATACTGGTCGCCGCTGATCCTGTCCCCGAAGCATGGTCGGCCGGTGGAGCGCGCATAGGTCTGTCGGCACTTGATATTCGCGCAACCATTGCAGCTGTCATCGTGGTGCGCGCCAAGCTTGACGGTCTGGTTCGATTGATCGCAACCGCTTTGGTTCTGATCATCGGGTATCTGCTTTTCACGCGTTACTTTGGGCCAGCGACATCCGCTATTGAAGCCGTGAACCCGTCACGGACCGGCTATCTCGGCGGCATGGGCATCTCAATCCTGTTTGGTTGGCTGGTCGGTGGCTTGTTGGCCGCTGGTGCTGCCTGGATCATCGGCAAGATTGCAATAGGCCTGCGCTCGGATTATCTGGCAATCGCGACACTGGGCATCGCTGAAATCATTCTTGCCGTTATCAAGAATGAGGATTGGCTGTCGCGCGGCGTGAAAAACGTCACTGGACTGCCGCGCCCGGTTCCTTATGAGGTTGACCTGCAGACAGATCCTGCATTCATCTCACTTGCACAGAATTTGGGCATGGAACCCATTGCGTTATCCAGCATTGCGGTCAAGCTTGCCTATATCTCTCTGTTTGCAATCGTTCTGATTGCACTGGTCTACCTGTCGGAAAAAGCGCTCTATTCACCTTGGGGCCGCATGATGCGCGCCATCCGCGACCGGCCTGACGCGGCAGAAGCGATGGGCAAGGATGTAAAGCGCAGACACTTGCAGGTCTTTGTTCTGGGCTCAGCCATTTGTGGCATTGCGGGCGCTATGCTGGTCACGTTGGATGGACAATTCACACCGGGCTCCTATCAGCCGCTGCGCTTCACATTCCTTATCTGGGTCATGGTGATTGTTGGCGGGTCGGGCAACAATATGGGTTCGGTACTCGGTGGCTTCCTCATCTGGTTCGTTTGGGTCCAGTCTGAATCCGCAGGCTTTGCCCTCATGGATGGTCTGTCCAGCCTATTGGCAGAAGACAGCCCCATCCGCGGCAACCTCACTGAAGCGGCACCTCATCTCCGTCCGGTTCTCATGGGCCTCATTCTGATACTCGCCCTGCGCTTTGCACCAAGAGGCCTGATACCGGAGCGTTAGGTTCAAAGGGGCTTGATTGCGTTGAAGTGCTAACCAAAGCGCCCCAATTGGGGCTGCGCTTACTGCTGTTTCCCCGGGCGGCCTGGGTATGCCTGTGAATTTCATCCCCCAGATCCAGCAACGCCTCACGAAATATGTTTTTGGGTCTTGAGTTTGGCTGAAAAACCATGTCTATGCCGTGATAATAACGTATGGACCCGGTGAAAATCCGGGTGGCTCTTCCGGCCGCTGATCCGCCGGACAATTCCAAGAATACCCAAGCCATGCTGCGGGACCTTCTTGTGAAGGATTTCCCATCAAGGGTATTGGACTGTTTATGATCTCAATTTCCGACTATCGACAGCAGTGGTTCGGCAACATTCGCGGCGATGTTCTTGCTGGAATCGTCGTCGCGCTGGCACTGATCCCCGAAGCCATCGCATTTTCCATCATTGCAGGCGTGGACCCGAAAGTGGGGCTTTACGCCTCGTTCTCAATTGCCGTTCTGATCGCCTTTACAGGCGGACGTCCCGGCATGATTTCAGCGGCGACCGCAGCCACTGCTGTCCTGATGATTACGCTCGTGAAGGATCATGGCCTTGAATATCTGCTGGCGGCCACGGTTTTGGCTGGATTGCTGCAAATAGGTGCAGGCCTTCTCAAACTTGGTCGCTACATGCGTTATGTATCAAAGTCCGTGATGACGGGCTTCGTGAACGCTTTGGCTATCCTGATCTTCATGGCGCAACTCCCGGAGTTGAACCCGGCTAACCTTGGTGTTTCCTGGCTGACCTATGTTCTGGTCGCTGTGAGCCTGGCCATCATCTATCTCTTCCCGCGCATCACTAGGGCAATTCCATCGCCGCTTGTGACCATTGTTGTGCTGACGGCTGCCGTCTATTTCATGGGCTGGGATGTGCGCACTGTTGGGGACATAGGCGCATTGCCTGACACCCTGCCGATCTTCCTGATCCCGGAAGTGCCGCTGACGCTTGAGACACTGATCATCATCTTTCCCTATTCTGTGGCTGTTGCGGTTGTTGGGCTTTTGGAAAGCCTGATGACGCAGAACATCGTGGATGACCTGACCGATACCAAATCCAACCGAAACCAGGAGTGCATCGGTCAAGGCATTGCCAACACCGCGACGGGATTCATCGGCGGCATGGCAGGTTGCGCCATGATCGGGCAATCGATCAT